>JBJXHH010000201.1:0-3423 GCA_046160675.1 Chitinophagales bacterium | reverse complement strand
CGGTTGGCTCTCTGCCGGAAATTTTATCATTCACTCAACAAATAGAAAATCAATAAATCATGTATAAGATGGTTTTTCTTGGAGATTTTTCAATCGTAACACCTGATCCGGGTTTATTCATCTGGACCATTCTTGTGTTCTTAATTGTATTATTCATTCTGAAAAAATATGCGTTTGGTCCGATAAAAAATGCATTAAAGAAAAGAGAAGAAGGAATTGCTGATGCGCTGAATGAAGCACAAAAAGCAAGAGAAGAAATGAAGAACATGAAGGCGGACAATGAACGCATTCTGAATGAAGCAAGGGAAGAAAGAAGTAAAATGCTTCGGGAAGCAAAAGATGCAAGGGATACAATAGTTACTGAGGCAAGAGAAAAAGCGAACGTTGAGTACAACAGGATAGTTGAAGATGCACAGCGGCAGATAAACAATCAGAAAATGGCGGCATTGATAGAAATAAAAAATTCTGTCGGAAACATGGTGTTGGAAGTGAGCGAAAAAATATTGAAAAGAGAATTGAACAACAAAACAGAGCAGGAAGCATTCATTAAGAAATTGGTAGACGAGATAAAAGTGAATTAACTATGTCGGTAGTAAAATTAGCAACACGGTACGCAAAATCCATTCTTGACCTTTCTATTGAAAGAGCCCAGTTGGAGGTTGTTTTAAACGACATGAAATTGCTGAACAATGCAACAGATAACAGCCGTGAGTATTACATGATGCTGAAAAGCCCGATCGTGAATGGAGATAAAAAAATGGAGGTTACAAAACTAATTTTCGGAAATAACCTTTCTTCCATCACCACTGAATTCATAAATATCCTCATGCGCAAGAACCGGGAGGCATATCTGCCGGAGATCATTGACGCATTTATTAAACAATACAATCAGCATAAAAATATTACAGAAGTAATCGTTACAACACCTCAACCTGTTTCAACAGAGTTGCAAAATGAAATATTAAATCGTTTGCGCAAACAGGCAGGGTTGAAAGAAATAGAATTAAGCACCACGGTTGATGAAAGTTTAATTGGCGGGTATGTGTTGCAGTGGGAAGATAAACTTATAGATACAAGCATTGCCAGAGGATTGGCAATATTGAAAGATGAGTTTGACAATAATGATTATGTGAGGAAGTTTTAAATAAGTATTGAAGCAGATTAAAAGATAATTTCGATAAATCAACAAATAGAAAATCATTAAATCATAGATTATTATGGTAGAAGTAAAACCTGATGAAATTAGTGCGATACTGCGCCAGCAACTATCAAACTTTAAAACAAATTCTGAGTTGGAAGAAGTTGGAACTGTGCTGCAGGTAGGTGATGGTATCGCCCGCATTTACGGTTTGAACAATGCAAAATCCGGGGAGCTGGTAACTTTCGAAAACGGTGTGAGGGCAATCGTTCTGAATCTTGAGGAAGATAACGTAGGAGCCGTTTTGATGGGAAGTTCGGTGGAAATTAAAGAAGGCGACACAGTTCGCCGCACAGGAAAGATCGCATCAATAAAAGTTGGCGAAGGCATGGTGGGAAGAGTGCTGAATACACTGGGTGAACCCATTGATGGTAAAGGCCCTATATCAGGTCAAACCTATGACATGCCCCTGGAAAGAAAAGCTCCGGGTGTTATCTATCGCCAGCCGGTGAATGAACCGCTGCAAACAGGTTTGAAACCTATTGATGCTATGATCCCAATCGGAAGGGGACAAAGAGAATTGATCATCGGCGACCGTCAGACCGGAAAAACAGCAATTGCAATTGATACAATTATAAATCAGAGGGAATTTTACGAGGCAGGCAAACCGGTATATTGTATTTATGTAGCCTGTGGGCAAAAAAATTCAACGGTTGCGCAGGTTGCTAAAACATTAGCAGACCATGGTGCAATGGAATACACGATTATTGTTGCAGCATCAGCATCAGATCCATCACCGCTGCAATTCTATGCCCCATTTGCAGGCGCAGCGATCGGCGAATTTTTCCGTGATACGGGAAGGCCGGCGTTAATTATTTATGATGACCTTTCAAAGCAAGCAGTAGCATATCGTGAAGTTTCACTCTTGTTGAGAAGACCTCCGGGAAGGGAAGCATATCCGGGAGATGTATTTTATCTGCATTCAAGATTGCTGGAAAGAGCGGCAAAAATTATCAATAATGATAAAATAGCCTCGCAAATGAATGATTTACCTGAATCTTTAAAACCCCTCGTGAAAGGTGGTGGAAGTTTAACTGCATTACCGATTATTGAAACGCAGGCAGGTGATGTTTCTGCATACATTCCAACAAACGTAATCTCAATTACTGACGGACAGATATTTCTTGAATCAAATTTGTTTAATGCCGGTGTACGCCCGGCAATTAACGTTGGTATTTCCGTGAGCCGGGTAGGAGGGAATGCGCAGATCAAATCGATGAAAAAAGTTGCAGGTACACTCAAACTTGACCAGGCGCAGTATCGTGAATTGGAAGCGTTTTCAAAATTCGGATCTGATCTTGATGCAGCAACTATGGCGGTACTCAACAAAGGAAAAAGAAATGTTGAAATATTAAAACAAAAACAATATTCACCAATACCGGTGGAGAAACAAATTGCGATTATTTATTTAGGAACTAAAGGGTTATTGGGAAATATTCCGGTAGAAAAAATAAAAGCGTTTGAAGATGCTTATGTAACATATCTTGAAACAAATCATAAAAATATTCTGGACGGATTAAAAGCAGGACAATTAACTGACGAGATCACATCAACCTTGGAAAGAGTTGCTGCTGACATGAGCAAACAATACAATTAAACCATTGCATCCGGAAGTTTAATGTTCAATAAACGACATGGCAGGTAAATTAAAAGAAGTTCGCACAAGAATCAGCTCGGTTACAAGCACACAGCAGATCACCAAAGCTATGAAGATGGTGAGTGCTGCCAAGTTGCGCCGTGCCCAGGATGCCATCACACAAATGCGCCCCTATGCAGTGAAAATGGGCGAACTACTTAGCAATATTGCTTCGGGCAGTGATGTTAAAATTGAATATGCGCAGGAAAGAGAAGTGAAAAATGTATTGATTGTTGCCATTACTTCTGATAAAGGGCTTGCGGGGGCATTTAATACAAATGTTGTAAAAGCTGTTAAGAATTTAATTGCAGAAAAATACAACAAACTTCCAGTTGAAAACATACAACTCATGTTCGTTGGAAAAAAAGCGCATGATGTTTTGAAAAGAACTGCTTACAAACAGAACATAGAACATAAAGAATTATTTCAGAAACTGAATTTTGAAAATGTTACTGCAGCAACTGAAAAAATAAAGGAAGGGTTTTTAAAACGGGAATATGATGAAGTGATGGTGATCTATAACCGGTTTAAAAATGCAGCAACACAAATCCTGGAAACAGAACAGTTCCTTCCTATCAAAAAAATAGAA
>JBJXHH010000200.1:0-3302 GCA_046160675.1 Chitinophagales bacterium | reverse complement strand
TGGGTGCACAAAGAGTTCGTCATTGCCGTTTGCCCGAAGAACTACTCTTCCTGAATCATTTGTAAGGTAAGTTGCTAACGTAAGATCATTTCCGTTAGATTGTATGTAACCAACATCAACGCCACCGTTTTCCATGCTGATGTACGGAGTTGTTCCATCAATAGTAAGTACTTCATCAGTTCCATTAATGGTAAGCTTACTTTCAGTGCTGGTAGTGCCTATTGAAACATTGTACAGAAAACTATTTCCATCTGCGTACACATCATTCCATGAGAAAGCAGAACTGCCGAGATCAAGGGCATTATCAGCGTTCGGATTCAGGGATTGGTTGATGTTTGTCGGGTTCAGATTAGACAGGGTTCTGTTTGCGCCACCGGCAGGTGTTACTGCCGTCCATGCTGCGCCGTTATAATAATAAAATCCCGGTTGTGCATTGGTTTGATAAATGATAAGGCCTGTAGCAGGGGAAACAATTGCATTGCGTTGTGCCTGTGTCATTCTTGGAGTTAGCATGCCCTGAGATGTACTCTGTATCTCAAGGATAGAAGATGCGTTGGGGGCGAGTGTACCTATACCAGCACTTCCTGTGGTAGGAAATGTGTTTGTTTGTGCTGAAGATGTTGTTATAAAAACGATCAGCATACAGCAGAAAATAACGAGAGTCTTTTTCATCACATTGATTTTTTTTAGTTAAAGGATTTTTTTTGAGACAAAATTGATCCGTTATAATATGTGAGAAAATAACCGAATGCGGTTATATGCGAAAAGTGATGTTGGGAATGTTTTAAAAATGAGTAAAAAAAATAGGCCAATAAGACTACTTAAGTGTGAGCACCTTAAATAATTTTTTGATTGATGACTTTTAAAATAGCCTCTGAAATACTTTCTACATGGAGTTTTTTGTAAATGTGTTTCATGTGGCTACGTACAGTTTCATATGCTATTTCATATTTTGCCGCAATCATTTTATAACTTTTTCCTTCCACCAGCATTTGTAAAATTTCCTTTTCCCTAGTAGTTAGATTGTAATTTTCGTTGGTGGAAGCATGTGGTGTAAATTTCTGAAATAGCTGTAACACTTTTCTTGCTACGTTACTGCTCATGGGAGAACCGCCTTTATGTACATCCTGAATGGCGGTTAATAATTCTGTCGGTGTCCCGTTCTTTAACATGTATCCTGATGCGCCGGCACAGATGGCGTTGAAAATGTTTTCGTCATCATCAAAAACAGTTTGCATGAGTATTTGCATTTCAGGAAATTCCAGTTTTATTTTTTTTACCGCTTCAATCCCGTTTATACCCGGCATCTCAATATCCATTAACACAACATCAGGTTGAGCTCTTTTTATCTGGTAGATCAGATCTGTGCAATCAACAAATGCACCTACACAAGTGTAGCCGGGTGTTCCATTAATAATAAAATAAAGACTTTCTCGATAATGTTTATTGTCCTCAAAAATAAGTACCCGTATATTGATTGTTTCCTGCATCTTGTTGGTTTAAAGATGATGAATCTAAATTATTTTGTGTTGCCCTAAATCGGTTACAGGCATTTTCAGGATCACAGATGTGCCCTTGCCTTGCTCTGAATGTAAAATAAGTTCTGCTCCTATCTCTCTTGCCCTTGTCTTCATATTTTTCAGGCCGCTGCCTCCCATTACCCCTTCTAAAAGAAACCCTATTCCATCATCAGAAATGATCATTTCCAGCAACCGGTTGTTTTGCACAAACCGGATGGTTATCTTTTTACAGGCGGCATATTTTACAGCGTTGTTAACGGCCTCTTTAAAAATGAGGTAAATATTACGGCGTTTTTCCATCGGGATATCAGCACTTGCATTTTCATCCCAGATAAATTCGGGTTGAATAGTGTTTGCCACACATAGTTCGGTAGTAAAAGAACGTATACGGCTCAGCAAATTCCTGATTTCATCATATTTCGGGTTGATGGCCCAGACAATGTCGCTCATGTTGTGTATGATCTCATTTGCATTTTCGCTTATTTTTTTCATGTACATGCCGGCTCCTTCAGGCTTTTCATCAAGAGCGGAAATGGCAGCTTCGCTATACATGCGTATGCTACTGAGCGATGCGCCAATATCATCATGCATGTCGAGAGCTATATTTGAACGTAGTTCATAGACTGTATTTAGTTGTTCAAGTTTTGCAATTTCCAGCTCTGCATTCCTTTTTTGTCGGGTGCGGCGTATAATGATTAGGGTGGTAACAGTTACTAAAAGCAAAAGCGACGCAGCCGCAGCAATGAGTATTCGTTGTCTTGATAATTTTGTACTGGATATTTCTTGCTGCGCATTAAGCAGAGCAATTTCTGCATCTTTTTTTCCCGTGTCGTATTGCAGGTTTATCTCTCTGAATTTTCTCTCGGCTTCATGTACTGCAAGCGAATCATCATATCTTTTTAACTCTATTAGTAGCTTATAGGCATCTTCATAATTTCCTGTACCTGCATAATAATGCATCTTCTGATACTTGAGAGTAATAATACAATCCTCGATTTTACTATCATTGGCAAGCCTCTCTGCAATCTGCAGAACTTTTAACTGTTCAGCATAATCACCTTTTTTATTCAGCACATTACTTAACTGTACAAGAGTGTTGAAATTACTATAAGTAAGTTTTGAAAGACTCTGTAAAGCAAGTGCTTCACGGATGGCTTTCTCAGCTTCATCTAATTGACCTAATGCTGCAAGTGTTCCAGAGTAGGAGATGAGTGCTTCTATGTGATCAAAGCTCTTAAAGCCATATTTCTTTGATATCTGTACACCTTCATGCAGGTAGGTATATGCCGAATCAAATTTACCCATGTAATAATATTGAATGCCTGCATTAGATATAGCCTTTGCGTACGTATTATCAATACCCAGTTCTTTGGATAATGCTGCAGCTTTCAAAGAATAAAAAATAGCTTCCGGACTGCCCCCTTCTTGAGTGAGTATCTCCGCATAGTTATAATACACAATGAGCAGGTTTACTTTATCGCCCCATTTTTCAGCGATCCTTACAGATCTCAGCATTGCTTTTACTGCTTCATCTTTATTGACTTTTCTTGTTAAAATGACCGATTGTGTATAAAAGAGGTTACACAACAATTTCATTTCTTCAGGGTCTGTTGTGTTTTTATTGAGTAATGAAAATGCTTTTTCAGTGTATTTTTCTGCAGAGTCGGATTCAAAAGATTCAATATACAGATAAGCGAGTATTGAGCTATGATAAGCAGTTGCAAATTCAACTTGTTTCTTACCCTCTATCTTCTGTAATAGTGGTACACAGTTCTGTGCTAT
>JBJXHH010000199.1:0-3579 GCA_046160675.1 Chitinophagales bacterium | reverse complement strand
TACTTTCTGCGGATGTTATTTAAATACGCATCCAGTTTACTGTAAGCAGTTTCATCAATCTGAAAAACTACTCCCCCAATATTTACATATAATAACTTGTTCATGTCAGTTGTTTTTTAAATGTTTTGTGTTATGTGAAACGGCATTTGATAATTCTTGCCATGTTTTGTTTAGTTCGTTTAAAAATTGTTGGCCTTTATCAGTAAGCTGATAATATTTGCGGGGCGGGCCCGAACTGCTTTCCACCCATTTGTAGCTTAAAAGTTCCATTGTTTTTAACCTGTTCAGCAGAGGATAAACTGTTCCTTCAGCTACCAGCAGGTTGCTGTTCTTCAGCCTGCTGATCACATCGGTTGGATAAATCTCTCCTTCACTGATGATTGCCAGGATACAGAACTCCAGTACACCTTTTCGCATTTGAGCCTGGGCATTTTCTACATTCATGGTGCAAACATATGGCATAATATTGAACTATGCAATACCAAGTACCATGTTTATGGTAGTACTTGGCGTTATATTTTGTTAAAATATAGAAACGACAGGGGTTTCAACCTGTAAAAAAAATAATTTATTTTTTAATAACTGATTGTTTTCGCCTAAAACTTACTTTTCAAGCCCCATTTAATTTCGAAATACCTTTTTTAAAACAGCTCCCTTTTGACAAATTATTGAAAACATTGAGGGAAAGATCTGAGTATGAGAAACCCCGACTTGGAAGGTATGAAAATGAAAAAATGAATTCTTTTATCGTAATGAAAACAAATTATTCAAATGGTTAAAAATATCGAGAGTAGTAAACAAAACCTGCAAACAGATGTTATTTTGATTACAAATTCCAGTTCTTAGGAGGACGGGGAAGAATTAACGGCGAATGGTGGCTTAAGCAACCCTAAAATATTAATTATATGTTTTACCAATTTACACAAGAGCAAAAAATTCCTACAAATATTGACACTGCATGGAATTTTATTTCCCGTCCTGAAAACCTGAAAGAAATTACCCCACCACAAATGGGGTTTACCGTTACCAGCAAAAACCTTCCTGAAACCATGTATGCTGGGATGATAATAACATATATTGTAAAACCCCTGTTGGGAATTCCGATGCGCTGGATGACAGAAATTACTCAGGTAAAAGAAAAAGTATATTTCATAGACGAACAACGTATTGGCCCATATAAACTCTGGCATCATCAGCATAAAATTGAAAGTATCCAGGGTGGTGTTCTTATGACTGATATTGTAACCTATTCTCCTCCGTTCGGATTTATTGGTGCTATAGCTAATTCTCTGTTCATCAGGTTACAGTTAAAAAAAATATTTGTATACAGAACTCATGCAATTGAACAGAAATTCGGAAAATACACGGAAAATTCTTAAGTTCCGTAACAAAGAAATTGAATCGTAGTGAAATTGGTTACAAAGAATTTCAACCCATTTCTCTCTATGCAAATTCCCCTTCTACAAAATACATATCAATTTCTCCTTTGTTTTTCGCCAGCACTTTACCTCTATAAGTGCATTTAAATTTGTCTTTTACTAAATCATAAGTAGAGCTGCTTATATTCACTTTTCCAACTTCCCCACTTGACTCCATCCTGGATGCAATGTTCACAGTATCACCCCAGATATCATAAGCAAATTTTTTAACCCCTACAATACCTGCAACCACAGAACCGGTATGAATACCAATTCTGATTTCAAAAACATCTTTACCCATGGATTTATTTTGAATTGCGTTTTGTTTTATGAAATCCTGGATTTCAAATGCAGCTTTCACTACATCCATAGCGTTAGTTTTGTTTGGCACAGGGAGCCCGCCGGCACACATGTAACAATCACCAATTGTTTTAATTTTCTCAATCCCGTACCTGGAAATGATATTATCAAATGTTTTAAAAAAGGTATCTATCTGGGCAACTAATTCGGCAGGGGAAAGTTGTTCTGAGATCAAAGTGAAGTCTTTAAAGTCTGTGAACATTACAGTCACCTGTTCAAACTGTTTTGCATCCGCATTTCCTTTTGTTTTCAATTCTTCTGCAACTTCTTCGGGAAGAATATTAAGCAATAACTCATCACTTAGCTTTTTCCCTTTTTTAATTTTATTGCGTTGGGTAAAAAAGATCCCTGCGAATACTAACACAACAGCAAATCCACCAATAAAACTATTACGCAATAATTTTTCTTTTTCAATTTGTGTTTTCTGTATTACTATTTGTTGTTCTTTCTTTTCACTTTCATACTTTGTACTCATTTCTGCAAACTGTCTTTGGCTTTCTTCATTCAGCAATGAATCCCTGTACTGTGAGAAGAGTAAGACGTTTTGGTATGCTAAATCATATTTTCCCATCAATGCATAACTTTCTGCTAATCCATTATATGATTCTTTAATGTAGAATTTGTCAAGCATATCTTTAGCGATAGACATACAGCTATCAATATATGTGATAGCCTTTTCAAAATTTCCCATACTTTTATATACAAGTCCAATATTATGATAACTCGCCGCAATGCCTCTTGTATCGTTTAATTCTTTGGCCATATCCAGAGACCTGTGATGATAAGTTATTGCCTTATCAAATTCCTTTTTCTCTTCAAGGATAACGGCTACATTATTCAAAGCATCAGCAATTCCTTGTTTGTCATTTAATTCTTCAACTACTTCCAGTGCCATTTGGAAAAAATCCAATGCTTTATCAAGATCACCTTCAGAATAATAAATAGAACCCAGGGTGGTCATACTCACTGAAACCGAGTATAGATTATTTGTGGCTTGTGCAAGTTCCATTGCTCGTGTTGCATACGAAGTTGCTGTTTCAAACATACCCTGTTGTATGTAAGCAATAGCAATATATTGTAGACAAATTATAGTGCTTTTATCCTTTTCTAGGGATTCAAATATTTGTAGGGCATCAAATAAATACGTAATTGCCTCCTGATAATGACCCGAATTGGTTTTCAGGTATCCGATACTATTAAGTCCTTGCGCTATAAGAGTATCAATCTCCATTGATTTGGAGCGTTTAAGTCCTTCATTATAAAAAAGAAGAGCAGAGTCAGGTGATGAATTTTCAAATGCATTTGCCAATTGGTAGTTAATAAGGATTGTTTGAATTGGATCTGATTTAGATAAAAGAGATCTTAAACTATCAATTTCACTTTTTTGGGCAGTTGAAAATTTAAAAAGCAAGCACAATACAAGTATTGTAATTAAGGAGTGAGAGCGATTCATTATTATGAAAATTAAGTGTAAGGTTGTATAATTAAAATAATACTTTTACCTTTAAAATTATCACATTCACACGAGTTCAAACTAATTATCAATTATGACAAAAGGAATAATAAAAATTACCCCTAAGCCCGGTATGGCTGGGCAAGTTCAAATGACCTCAGTTGACCCAAATCGTTTTGGCGTTGTAGTTGGGTCAGTTTTAAGTTGCTCAGATCCGGGATTTACAACGAAACAAAACCAGGTTGTTGATTGCGATATAACTTCAAGCACAACTTGTAGTATCCTGGTAGCTCAGGTGAGTGGTTGAAAGTGTAAGGAATACATAACAATTTTTCGAGATTGCAATTG
>JBJXHH010000198.1:0-18125 GCA_046160675.1 Chitinophagales bacterium | reverse complement strand
TAACCCCCAACCCTGTTCAATCCCGCTTTCGCTTGGCTGTCAAGGCTGGTTTTGTATTCATCGTTTTCCATGTTCATGCATTTATTGAAGTAGTATTTTGCCTTTTCAATATTCTTTTCTTTTTCATAGATCATCCCCAGTTGTAATGCAGCACTGGCGGCAAAATAGTAAGGAAGAGCTTCGCCATTTTTTATAGTTGCTGCATAAAAACCCTTTGCTTTCTCTGCATCGCCGCTAGCATGATAGATCCTTGCAGCCCTGTATGTGAACTCGGTTTTGTCTTTCGCATCATTAAAGCTATCTGTACTTTTTCCTTCAAGTAATTTCAACGCATCTTTATAATACCCGCCATCAAACAATAATCTAGATTTTAATAAAGTGACATCCGGTTTCCTTCCCTGTTCTGCTTCATACTGTGCCTGTTTATCGTCATCAATCACATCATCGCCTTTTTGTTTTGCAAGATATATATACTCAGAATATTTTGCTGAGTTTCCATTCAGCAATGCATGCCATGCAAGTTTCTGATATGTTTCTTTTATGTAATTGCTACCTTTGAAATTCTTCAGGAATTTTTCGAAATACATATTTGCATCATTATCAAGCTTGCGCAGTTTTGCAAGTCCCAGCATAAAATCCAGGTAAGGATAACTGAAAAAATGGGAACCTGTAGCCCGGTTTTGAAGTGTAGTGATAGCAATATCATTTCTTCCTGTTCGCATAGCTACACTGCTCACACAAAATGTATTGATGAGATTGTTTTTAGTGTCGAGGTTTTTTACAATGTTCCATGCAGTAGCATCATCTTTCTGTAAATACAAACTCAGGAATGCATAATACAGGTAAGTTTCTTGGGTGAAGATGAAATCATTTGTTTTACTGTATTCAATAATGCTTTTCATTTCATTCAAACCTTGCTGAATGGTGCCGTGCATGCCCAGTATGTTTGTGCCCCATTTATATTGATCAGGAATAGCGCCTACTAAACAATGCAGCAAGCCCATGCTTTTTTTGTTGGCAATAAAGTCAGGAAATTTTTTTTGATTTTGTTCCAGCAGGCTGTACGCTTTTTTCACTTCAGTAAAAGCATTCACATATTCCCCGAACTTGAGCCTGGCAAACGCCCATTGTATAAGAATTTCAGCCTGGGTATACAAGTAGTATGGGGAAGATTCGTCCCCTTTCTTCAATTGTACAAGCCTTTTTTGCTGATTGCCTTCCAACGCATCAAACAGGCTTTCATCTTCACTGATGTAAATGCTCATGAAGTCTATGTAATTCTCAAGAAACAGGGGTATTAAATTACCGGGTGAATCCTTTTTTTCCTGGGTAAGAATAGAATTTGCTTCATTAAATCTTAAAGCCTGCAATAAATTGTAAGCATCCCTACAGCGTTGGTTAAAATCAAAATTCTGGGCAGCACTATGAATAGTAAAAAAGAAAACCGGCACTATGATCAGAAAAATTTTTCGTAGCATACTACCGGTTTTTGAATTTGTAAAATTCTTTATGCTAATGCTTCAGCATCAACTAAAATACGCCCGCAGTGTTCGCAAATCACAATTTTTTTTGCCTGCTTAATTTCTGCTTGTCTTTGCGGAGGTACTGTGCTGAAACATCCACCGCATGAATTTCTTTGTACAGCTACTACTGCCAGGCCGTTTCTGTAACTGGTACGTATGCGATTATAGGAATGGAGTAACCTTGAATCTAGATCTTTCTCAGCTTTTGTTGCCTTTTTATCCAACTCGGCTTCCTCTTTTTCAGTTTCATCAATAATACGGGTGAGCTCTTCTTTTTTCTTTTTAAGTTCTTTTTTCTTTACATCTAAATCTTTTTTCGCCTGTTCAATGGCCAATGTTTTTGCTTCCTGGCCAACTTTAGCTTCTTTTACTTTTTTCTCATTCAATTCAATGTCAAGTTTGTTCAACTCTATCTCTTTGGTAAGTGCATCAAATTCCCGGCTGTTCTTTACATTGTTTTGCTGTTGTTCATATTTTTTTATGTGACTTTTTGCTTCACTTGTTGCAGCTTTCCGGTTCGCAACATCAGTTTCTATTTCTTTCAGTTCTCCTTCCAGTTTTTTATGCCTTGTGTCAAGTCCTGCAATTTCATCTTCCAGGTCGCTCACTTCCATCGGTAGTTCACCCTTCAGGATATTGATCTGATCAATTTTTGAATGAATTTTTTGAAGGTTAAAAAGCGCCTGTAAACTTTCTTTAATAGTTAATTCTTTTGTTTTTGTTGCCGCCATGATTATAAATATTTAACGGGGTTTGTGTTTGCCCCTTTGATTATTGGAGGGGCAAAATTAGGGAATTTTTGTTGAATTATCCCGGTCAACAGATCAACTGTAAACTGCTCACTTTCATAGTGCCCTATGTCAGCTATAAGTATCTTATTCTCGGCATCAAAAAACTGGTGATATTTAAAATCAGAAGTAATGAAAACCTCAGCCCCGGCTGCTATTGCGTCTTGAAGCAAAAAACTACCTGCTCCGCCGCACACTGCTACTGATTGAACAGGTTTCTCCAGTAATGTTGTATGCCGGATTACAGATGTTTTCATGGTGTCTTTTACATGTAACAGAAAATCAATTTCAGGAAGGGGGGAAGCTAATTTTCCTATCAACCCGGCACCGGCCTCTTTATATGAGTTTTCAAGCGGGTAAATGTCATACGCCACTTCTTCGTAGGGGTGGTTTTTTAGCAGGGCGTTAAGAAGTTGTTTTTCCATCCAGGAAGGAAATATTATTTCAACTCTTGTTTCTGGTTCATGATGTTCAATGTTTTTTTCTCCAACAAAAGCCTGCGTTTCATCATTTCCTCTGAAAGTTCCGGTACCTGTGATATTAAAACTGCAGTGATCATAATTGCCAATGGCTCCTCCGCCAGCATCAAATAAAGCCGTTCTTACTTTCTCTACATGATCATGCGGAATGAAGGTTACCAGTTTTTTGAAAATGTTTTTTTTCGGTTGAAGGATCTTGCAATCCTGCAAGCCCAGTTTTTCTGCAATTTTTTTGTTCACACCCGGTAACACATTATCAAGATTTGTGTGTATTGCATAGATGGCAATAGTGTTTTTGATGGCAGTGAGAATTGTTCGCTCAACATATGTTGAGCCTGTTATTTTTTTCAAACCGGAAAAAATAACCGGGTGATGGGCGATGATGAGATTGCATTTTTTTGAAACCGCCTCCTCAATTGTTTTTTCTATACAATCAAGCGTTATTAAAACTCCGCTAATCTCCGCCTCTTTATCGCCAACCAGCAATCCAGCATTATCATAGTTTTCCTGTAAGGCAGGGGGAGCAATGGTTTCAAGGTATTGGAGAAGCTCAAAAATCTTCATGAATGCGAAGGTAGGAGTAATCCACACTCTTCCCAAACCCTGCTCAGGAAATTTCCGTGTATTTTCGTTGCAGAAAGTAGAAGATGCAAAGAGAATTATTACTGGATGTAAAAAACCTCTCAACACATTTCTCAACAGACGGAGGAATTATAAAAGCTGTAAACGATATTTCATTTCAGATTTACCGGGGTGAAACTGTAGGCATTGTTGGAGAAAGCGGTTCAGGTAAATCCGTTACTTCACTTTCTATTATGCGCATCATTTCCTGGCCGCCGGGAAAAATCGCCGGCGGCGAAATATTGTATCACGGTGATGGAAAGCCAAAGGATCTGATAAAAATTCCTGATCCTGAAATGCGCCACTATCGTGGAAATAAAATTTCCATGATCTTCCAGGAGCCCATGACAAGTTTGAATCCTGTTTTTCGTTGCGGCTGGCAGGTGGATGAAGCCATTATCCTCCATCAAAAAAAATCGAAAAAAGAAGCAAAGCAACTCACCCTGCAACTCTTTGAAAAAGTTCAGTTACCAGAACCTGAAAGAATATACAAGGCTTACCCTCATGAGTTGAGCGGAGGACAAAAACAGAGGGTGATGATAGCTATGGCTATGAGTTGTAACCCTGATATTTTAATAGCTGATGAGCCCACCACGGCATTGGACGTAACAGTTCAAAAAACCATTCTTGAGCTGATGGCGGATATCAAAACAAAGATCAATTCGTCTATTATTTTTATAACTCATGATCTTGGGGTGATTGCTGAAGTGGCAGACCGTGTGCTTGTCATGTACAAAGGAAAAATTGTAGAGCAGGGCAATGTGATTGAAATTTTTGAGAACCCTAAACATCCCTACACAAAAAGTTTGCTGGCATGCCGCCCGCCTCTGGGCATGCGATTACGAAGGCTTCCGGTAACCACAGATTTTATGACCGAGGATGCTGAGGGAAATATTATTGAAAAAGATATCAGTATAAGGGAAATTATACATAACAATGAGGTGCCGCTGAGTGAAACCCGTCAACGTCTCCAGGAACTTGAAAAGCAGGAACCGGTTTTGCAAATAAAAAACCTGAAAACATATTTTCCCATACAGAAAAGTTTATTTGGAAAAGTTACTCAATATGTAAAAGCTGTGGATGATGTAACGCTGGATGTATATCCCGGAGAAACATTGGGACTGGTAGGCGAAAGCGGCTGCGGAAAAACTACTTTAGGAAGAACGATCATACGATTAGTGGAGCCCACTTCAGGGAGTATTTCATTTATGGGAAAAAATATTTTAGATCTTTCTGTAAAAGAAATGAAACCTATACGCAAAGACTTACAAATTATTTTCCAGGATCCTTACTCCTCCCTCAATCCCCGCATGACGATAGGCAACGCTATTAAAGAACCCATGACAGTGCATAACCTTCATGCAAACGATAAACAGCGAAAAGAAAAAGTGATAGAGTTATTGGAGAAAGTGAACATGAGCCCTGATTTTTATAACAGGTATCCGCATGAATTCAGTGGAGGGCAGAGGCAACGAATTTGTATTGCCAGGGCTTTGGCATTAAATCCGAAATTTATTATTTGTGATGAAAGTGTTTCAGCTTTAGATGTGAGTGTGCAGGCCCAAGTGTTGAATTTGCTTTTGCAGTTACGCAGGGAATTTGATTTTACTTATATTTTTATTTCACATGATCTGAGTGTAGTGAAGTTTATGAGCGATAGAATGGTGGTGATGAATGCGGGTAAGATTGAAGAGATTGGCCCGGCAGATGAAATCTATGGGAACCCCCAGAAAGACTACACCCGCAGGTTAATTGAGGCAATTCCTAAGGGCAGCCTGGCAAATATTAAAGCAAGATTCACAGAGGCATGAAACAACGATTCATTAGATTTAAGTATCTTAGTCACAAATTCCAACATTTGAAAAACGGCCGTTACAAAAGCACACTTTGCATTAGTTTGCTGATGCTTTTGAGTTTTTCCTGCCGCAAAGGGTTTGATACAGGCTGGGATACTGATCTGCTCATGCCCATTTTACATGGCGAACTCACAATTGAAAACCTGCTTCCTGATTCTATCCGTGAGGTAAATGAAGATAATTCGGTTGACCTGGTTTATCAAAGTACAATTTTCGACTTGCGGATCACCGACCTGGTGGAGGTGCCGGATACAACAGTAAGTGTAACTGTAAACCTGGATTCATTATACATTTCAGATAAAACTGTAACTGAAACAATCTCATTAGGTGAAATTGCAAATTCATTAATTGCTGATGGTAACATTCTTGGCTTCGCCATTATACTTGCAAACGGAACTGAATTGGTAATTGATCCGCTCAGCGACCTTGCTTCAGGAACTGACACAGTAGATGCGACAACTTTTTTTGAATCAGCTACTTTTAATGCAGGCGACCTTGATATTTTGATAAAAAATGATTTGCCCATCCCGATTGAAAACATTCAATTTCAACTGAGAAATGCAAGTGATGGAGCCCTGATAGTAGAAGATACTTATCCGCTTATTGAACCCGGAGCATTTGAATTTAATACCTATGACCTTGCAGGCCTTACTGTTGATGGGACTTTAGTGGCAGAGATCATCAATTTTGATTCACCCGGCAGCGCCCCTGATTCTGTGTTAATTGATACTTCTGATAATGTTCTAATACAACTTACTGCAAAGAACATGGAGTTATATGAAGCTACTGCAGTATTCCCGGCACAGGATCTTGTAAACTCACAAAAAGAAATTGAATACTTCATGGGAGAAGGCGGCCCTGAAATTACTGAAATGACATTGGACAGCGGAATAGTATACATCAATGTGATTAATACAATTGAAGATTCTATCAGAATTATATACACATTACCTTATGCTACATCAGCAACAGGTGAGCCAGTAAGTTTTAATACTTCTTGTCCACCGGCACCACCTGATGGCAGCATAACAGTAACAGAAACTTTTTCACTGAATGGTTATTCAATTGACTTGCGAGGATTAGATGGAAACAAAGCAAATACATTTTACCAAGAATTTATCGCAAGTATAGATTCAACAGGTGAAGTAAGAACATTGTCACTTGATGACAGCATTGTGGTTGAATATGGTCTTGTGAATATAAAACCGCTTTCAGTGGAAGGGTACATAGGCTCTTATCATGAAGAATATTCTGATGTGGCTGACCTTGGTTTTAATGTGCTTGATTTCTTAGATGCAGGAGAAATTCATTTTAATGAAGTGAACGTAAATCTAACTGTTTCAAACGGTGTAGGGGTAGATGCAAGGTTTACTATTCATGACCTTTCAGCAACCAACACTACAACAGGGGAGGTAGTAACTCTTTCTGCTCCCGGTGTAGTTGGGGTTCCTATACAGGTAGAACGAGCTATGCAGGACCCATTTATCCCGGGCGAAACACAATTTACATTAAACACCACCAATTCAAATATTCTTGACCTGCTTGAGTTATTTCCTGATAAGATGAGTTATGATGTTTCGCTTGATATAAATCCTGAAGGAAACATTTATAATTACCAGGATTTTGTGCTGCCTGATTCAAGAACTATTTTGACACTTGACTTGGAGTTGCCGCTTGACATTCTTGCTGATAACGTTACACTCATTGATACATTTGACATTGATATAGATTTTGATGAACAAAGTGACTTTATTGATGATGTACAAAGCCTGGACTTGACCCTGCTAGCTGAAAACAGTTTTCCCTTGGCAACCTCTATTACCATTTTATTTTATGATGAATTCGGTGCTATTATGGATTCTGTAAGTTATGATGGCGATGCCATTGCAGCGGGAGAATTGAATACAACAACCTGTAAAGTAGATGAACCTACTGCAACAAATATTACACTTACTTTCACAGGCGACCGTATCAAAAATATCCTCGAATCTAAGCAGGCGAAAGTAACCGCTGTTTTTAATACGCCTACAGATACACCTTGTGGCGAAACGGTGAAAATTTATAGTAACTACAAATTAGAGATGCATTTAACAGGGCACCTCAATTATAAATACTCAACACAAAACCAGCAAGATTAAAGTATTCATGAAATTCCTGATTGTTGTGCTGTGTGCGCTGGTAAATTGTGTAGCTGTTGCGCAGATACCCACAGAAGAAATACCGCAAAAATGTGATTCCACTCTTCAGCTGATCAATCATACGCCTACCATTTCAGGCATTTATAATCCAATCTGGAATTACACAAACTCTCTGTATAATACTACCGTCACTGCATACGGCGACATTTATACAGGCAGTAATTCCATCACTACAACTTTTTTAACAAACATTTATAATAGCGGGTTTATTACTGACAGCATGAAAGATATTGTAAGTGAAAACCTGGAAGAATTGAACCGTGTGGGGGTACTTTCTAACTCCGGGGTGGGTTTTACTGTTTGGAGCAAAAAATTATTCGGTGGGAAAATGGCTTTGACCGGCGGAGTAGAACATGTTTTTCAGCAAGCAGCCGATTTTACACCTGATGTGTTTCATCTTGTCTTTTACGGAAATTATGACCTGCAGGATTCAATCGCCAGGATTGATAAAACAACTTTTAACAGTATGAAGTACAATAAGTACAGGCTTGGAATTGTAAAATCGCAACAAAGGGTGGATGGGTTTATGAATTTTTCCTTCATGCTGGGTTTAGTGCAGGGGCAATCTTCCAATTTTGTGAATGTGAAATCCGGCGCATTTTATACAGCACCCTTCGGCGAGTATATTGATTTTGCTTATGACTTTGTGGTTAAAAATTCTGCCCCGGATAGTAGTTTTTTTGATTGGCAGGGAACCGGTGCATCAGCAGATATATTCTTTGAATATGATCTCACAAACCTCGGGCTTAAGTTTGCCGCAAGCGCCACTGACCTCGGATTTGTGAGTTGGTACACCGAAACAAAAAAACTTACAGGAGATACTTCTATTTTGTTTGAAGGAGTTGAAGTGGGAGATTTGTTGGATGCAACTTCCAGCGTTTTTACGCAGGATACCTTATATAAACTGCTCGGTTTGTATGAAACGGAATTTGCATATTCTACCTCTCTGCCCACAAAAATCAATATTGGGTTTGTGAAAAATTTTTCACCAACATTTTATGCGGCCATCGGCGCCCAACATATCTTCAATAATACATACACTCCTCTGGTTTATTTGAAATCCGGAAAAATTTTTACAAATACCGGAACCGCCCTTGATGGTATAGTTGAGTATGGCGGCTATAGCGGGTTGAACTTCGGGATTGGTTTTGCACAACGTATCACTTCACATGCCAGTCTGCATATTAATGCAAGTAATTTTCTTGGATTGATAGTTCCTGATAAACTTACAGGGGCTGCAGGATATATTATGCTGCATACTGCATTTTAACTGACTTCTTTTTTACCGGGCTGAATATTAGCAAGAAATTTTTCCCAATATTCATCGCCAAGGCAGGAAATAAATCTTTCTAAAAAAAGTTTCAATTTTTCAGATTCTTTGTTCTCAGTACCATGTAGATAAAACACATATTCATATCTCAATTCTTTCAGTTTATTAAGCATGACCTTGTTTCGGATCCAAAATGTTTCAGTATCCCAGAAAACAGAAAGGCTGGTAAGAAAAGTAACAGATGCAGAAATAATAAGGGCAATATTTTGGGTATTGGAAGATAGCCAGTTTTGCTGCATGCGCAGCCCAAGAATTACAGTTGATAGGCCGGATAAAAACATGGCGCAGATTTTCAGAAAATAGTTTAATTTTTTCACCCGGGCTGTTTTGGGCTCAAGTTGGGTAATTTTTGTATTCAATAATTGCAGCAGAAACCTACTTTGTTGATCAGCTGACGCTGTTGCTGTCCCATCAATAATATTCTTGTAAATATCAACTAATTTTTCTTCTTCTTCACTTATTCTAAAATGGTTTTTTGTTTCGTTTGACATGCGTTTGATTAAGCTTGTTAACCTGTTAAACAAAACTAAATACTTGAAATATGCTTTACAATAGCCAATAGTGGTGATTCTAAAAATATGCTTGTAAATTCAGTTATTTTTACCCCGTGCCATTCACTTTAATAGCGACCACTTTTGCTCACCTTGAGCCTGTGCTTGCCGATGAATTACAACGACTCGGCGCAAACAATATTAAAGTGCTGAACAGGGCTGTGAGTTTTGACGCAGATGAATATTTGTTGTATGCGTCAAACATGTACTTGCGCACAGCGGTAAGAATTCTACAACCCTGGTTTTCTTTTACAGCTTCTTCTGAGCAGGAGTTATATGATAACGCTATGCAGCAGCATTGGGAGGAACACCTTGGAACGGACACAACCTTTGCGATTGACTTTGCGGTGAACTCTCCTTATTTCCATCACTCAAAGTATGCTTCACTCAAATTGAAAGATGCTATCGCAGATTATTTCAGAAATAAAACTGGTATCCGCCCGTCAGTAGATCCTGAATATCCGGATGTGCAGCTACACATGCATATTTTTAACAGCACTGTAAATATTTCTATTGATACTTCAGGTGATGCGTTGTACAAGCGGGGGTACCGAAACAGCTTGCACAAGGCACCATTAAATGAAGTACTTGCAGCTGGTATGATACAGCTCAGTGGCTGGGACATGGATTCAACTTTCTTTGACCCGATGTGTGGCTCGGGAACATTAGTGATTGAAGCAGGCATGCTTGCAAATAATATTTTTCCCTGCCTGGTGAGAAATGAATATTCCTTTAAAAAGAAGAAAAATTTTAATGCGGCATTGTACAAACAAATTCTCTTGGATGCTGCTGCTAATGTGAAGGATAAAAAAATTATCCTTGCCGGAAGTGATATAGACAGAAAAAGTATTGAGATGGCCCGGCAAAATGCAAAGAATGCAAAACTTGATGGTAAAACAGATTTTTTTGTAAAACCATTTCATGAATGCGATCCGCCCAAACAAAAGGGAACAGTTATGATGAATCCACCCTATGGGGAACGCCTTGCAAATTTTGATATACCAACCTTTTATAAAGAAATTGGAGACACCTTCAAAAAAAAATATTCAGGTTACACTGCATGGATTCTAACTTCAAATAAAGAAGCAATGAAAAGTATTGGTTTAAAAACCTCAAAGAAATTCACACTCTTTAATGGCCCCTTGGAATGTAAACTTCTCCGCTTCGACCTGTATGAAGGCAGCCGGAAAGTGAGCAAATAAGTGTGGAATTATTTTCACATTTTGTTGCCTCAAAGCTTTGTGTAAATTGTCTTGGTAAGCATACAGAGCAAGGGAAATGAACAAACTCAGGGGTTTCAGCGAAGTATATTTTAAAGTACAATTTTTGATATTTGAATGTCAAATTGTCGTGAATTATGAGTGAAACTACATCGAATTCCAATGGACGGGGTCTGTTTATACTACTAATACTCCTGCTTCTCGGGGTAAACGGTTGGCTTTTTTACAACGCCTACAAGAACAAAGAAGAGCAGAAAAAAATTGAAATCAGCCTTGCAGAAAAAGACAGTCTTTTGAATAAACTCAATGCTGACTATGTTTCCCTGCAGCTTGAACTGGAATCTCAAAAAGGGATGAATGCGGAAAAAGACGCCATGATCGCAAATATGCAGGAGGAGCTTACCGCTAAAAAAGATGAAATACAATCTTTACTCAAATCGAAAAACTTTGTAAACAAAAAATCTTCTGATGTAGAAAAATTACTGGAGGATGCAAGAAGACAAATCGATGCACTTACTGCAGAACGAGATGGGTACATTGCAAAACTTGATTCATTAAATGCTGCTTACGCAACCCTTGCAGGTGAATACAATAATCTGAATATACAATACAATGACCAGGTGGCTTTGACTGAAAAAGTGATCAAAGAAAAAGATTCTATTTTCCAGTTGGGGAGTATCATTCTTGCTGATAATATTTCCGTTACCGGGGTGCGCACTAAGAATAGCGGAAAAGAAAAGGAAGATCAGAAAGCAAAAAAAGCAGACCGGCTGAAAGTATGTTTCGATCTAATGAAAAACAAACTTTCTGCGGGTTCAGCACAAACGGTGTATGTAAAAATAATTGGACCTGACGGGCTGACTTTGTTTGATTCAGGAAATGGTTCCGGGGAATTTGTAAATCTTGAAAATAATAATGACAGCCGTTATACAACTTCAGTTACCATGGATTATGCAGGAGACGATAGCCAAAGTTATTGTGTGTATTGGGACCCTGGAGCTGATTTTAATTCCGGGGATTATGAAGTTATGATCTTTAATCAGGGCTATTGTGTAGGTAAAAACGAATTTAACCTGAAAGCATCTCTTTTCTGAGACAATTCAGCTTCAATTGTATATAAGCCTCTGCTTCTTGCAGGGGTTTTTTTATATTCATGATTTTGTAAAAAAGATTTTTGTACACACCGGGAAAAATATTTCTATGTAACTTTCTAATAAATTTTACTGGAATGAACAGACATGGGTTGCTTTTCATAATTACGATCTTCCTCACAGCAGGAATTTTCTACTTTACAAAATACACCTCTTCAAAATCGGAGCTGGAGGAAAACCCGATGGAGGCTGATGAATGGATGTTTTATCAAAAGGCATTTCCTTTTCAAACTATAGATCAGGAAGCGCAACGTTTAGCTATTGAACATACGCTTGCTTTACGCTTATTAAACAGGGCAAATTCAAGAGGTGATGACGATTGGCAGTTTATAGGACCAACTGTTGTTGGCGGCAGGATTCAGGATGTTGAAATGCCCGCAGGTAGCCTTATCACTGTGTTTGTTGGTAGTGCATCAGGCGGTGTGATGCGCAGTTATAATTTCGGAGAAACCTGGGAAAATATTTTTGATGAAAATGAAAGCTTAAGTATTGGCGATATAGCAATTGATCCGGTTGACACAAATATAATTTATGTTGGTACCGGTGAACCCAATGTAGGTGGTGGGTCATTAACATACGATGGGCACGGCATCTATAAATCATTTGATGGTGGCGATACATGGGAGAATATTGGATTGATAGAAATGGGAAACACCGGACGCATTGCCATTGACCCGCAAAACACAAACGTTGTGTTTGCTGCAATGATGGGGAACTTATTTGAGAACAACCCTGAAAAAGGTATATACAGAACTGAAGATGGTGGCGTAACATGGGAAAATGTTTTATTTCTGTCTGATAGCACAGGCGCTATTGATGTTGTGATCAACCCAGATAATCCGCAAATAATTTATGCTTCCATGTGGGAAAGAGTGAGGAGGTTTAACAGGAGAGATGTTTCAGGTACTACAACAGGAATTTACAAAAGCGAAGACGGAGGCGATACATGGAACAAGCTCACAACAGGCTTACCATCAGGAGATTTGTCGAAAATCAGTTTGGCATTATGCGATGCGCAACCGGAAATTTTATATGCCTGCATTGTAGGAAGCACAGGAACATTACTTGATATTTATAAAACTGAAAATGGCGGAGATAGCTGGAGTGATTTGAATGCTGCAAGTGAAGTAATTCCGGTTTCATTTGATTATTGGTTTGGCGGGGTTCGTGTAGATCCTACTGATCCCGACAATGTTTTTTACATCGGGTTTACAGCACACAGGTCTTCAAACGGGGGTGATTCTTGGAATGATTTTGCATCTAGTGCCCATGTTGACAATCATGCATTATTCATTTCAAAAATTGACACGGATATAAAAATATTGGGGAATGACGGCGGCTTGAATTTTACTACAAGCGATTTTGCTTCATACACTCTCGAACAAAATATTCCTGTAACCCAAATTTATGATTTCGATGTGTTTGATGTTGACACTTCATTTATCATAGCCGGTGCACAGGATAACAATTCATTCATAAAAGATGCAGGCACTGATAACTGGTATTATGTAAATGGCGGCGATGGTGTAAGCAATGTGTTCTTGCAAACGAATGATGAATCTTATTTTGCTAACTCACAGTACGGCGGTTATTACGGCCTGGTTGATGGAGTGAATGTTCCTCTCAGTGGTTTGCCATCTAGCGACAGGTATATCTGGCGCAGCCCGGTTGAAACTAATCCATTAAATCCCTACACTGTTTATTTCGGTGGAACAAAAGTGTATAGAACGGTTGATGGTGGGTATGATGTAAACACCATCAGCCCTGATCTTACAAACGGACCCGGTTTCAGCCCTGTTGTTTTCGGGTGTGTGTCAACTATTCATAATGCACCTGCTGACACAAATTATATTTATGCAGGATGTGATGATGGAAATGTTTGGCGCAGCAAAAACTTCGGCGATAATTGGGAGAAGATTAGTGAAAGTTTGCCCCTAAGATTTGTTACCAGCATTCAAACAGATCCTGATAATGCAGAAACTGTTTATGTCACCTTCAGTGGCTATCGCTGGGCTGATGAAATTGCACATGTTTACAAGTCGATTGATGCAGGAGATACTTGGGAAAGTTTAGAAGGTGATCTGCCGGATATTCCTGTGAATGATATTGCAGTATATAAAAAAACCACTGACTCTACTTATTTATATCTTGCAAATGATGCAGGGGTGTATGTAAGTTATGATGAAGGCATAAGCTGGGGATTGTTGGGAACTGCCATCCCTATCGTATCTGTGTATGATCTTGAATTGAATCTTGAAACCAAAACACTTTTTGCTGGAACCTATGGTAGGGGAATGTATAAGATACAAGTGTCTTCTCCTCCACCGCTTGCTATTGAAGAAGAAGAAGCGCAAATATTGATCTACCCCAACCCTGTTGCAGACAAACTATTCATTGAATATTCAGGTTATGAGGCAAAAGAGATCACTATCTATGATGCCCTGGCGAATCCTTTATACAAATCAGTTTTTTATGAAAGTAATCTTATGCTTGATCTAAAAAGATTTTCAGCAGGAACATATTATGTAAAAATCAGATCGGGCGAAAATGAAGTTGTGAAGAAGGTAGTGAAGGCTTGATATTATTAACTTAATTATAGATCATTTTGCCGATTGCCCTTTCCCCGCTATCTTTACGTTTTAATGCAAAGCCGCATTATTCTCGACAGTCAGAAATTTCAGCTTACCATTGAGCGACTTTGCCATCAGTTAATAGAAAATCACGGAAGATTTGAGAACAGTTGCATTATCGGGCTTCAGCCGAGAGGGGTTTTTTTGTCTCAACGCATTCTCAAAAAACTGAACGAACTTATTCCCGAAATAAAAATAGATTACGGCGTATTAGATACAACTTTTTATCGGGATGATTTCAGGCATAGCGATAAACCCTTGCTGCCACTCATGACAGAAATTGATTTCATCGTTGAAAACAAACATGTTATTCTTATTGACGATGTGTTTTATACCGGCAGAACCGTGCGCAGCGGCATGGATGCTTTACTGGATTTCGGGAGGCCGTCAAAAATCGAATTATTGGTTTTGATAGACAGGAGATACTCCAGGCAAGTACCCATTATGCCCGACTATGTAGGCAAAACAGTTGATGCTGTCACCAGCGAAAAAGTGAGGGTCGAATGGGCCGATAATGGCGGGGATGACAAGGTTTGGATCATTCCTTATAAAGAAGAAAAATGAGCAACATAAGTGTAAAACATCTTATCAGCATCAAAGACCTTCAGCCGGAAGACATTCAGATTATTTTAAACACAGCAGATACTTTTAAAGAAGTTTTAAACCGCCCGATAAAGAAAGTACCCTCCCTCAGGGATATCACCATCGCCAATATCTTTTTCGAGAATAGTACAAGAACAAGAATTTCATTTGAATTGGCAGAAAAAAGATTGGGGGCTGACATCATCAATTTTACTTCCTCCTCCTCTTCAGTTAAAAAAGGGGAAACGCTGCTTGATACTGTAAATAATATCCTTGCAATGAAGGTGGATATGGTGGTGATGCGCCATCAAAGCCCCGGCGCCCCCGTTTTTTTAAGTAAACATATTGATGCCAATATTATCAATGCGGGAGATGGAACACATGAACACCCAACGCAGGCTTTGCTGGATGCTTACAGCATGATGGAAAAACTGGGGGAGAAAACCGGACAACGGATGAAAGACTTGAAAGGAGTGAAGGTTGCCATAGTGGGAGACATTTTACATTCAAGAGTAGCTGGAAGTAATATACATTGCTTGAAAAAACTAGGCGCAGAAGTAATAGTGTGCGGGCCACCTACACTAATGCCGAAACATATTGATAGCATGGGTGTGAAGGTTTCTCACAATGTAAAAGAAACACTTGCTTGGTGTGATGTTGCAAACATCCTGCGCATACAATTGGAAAGGCAGGATATAAAATTCTTTCCATCCCTGCGGGAATATTCCATCTACTTCGGAGTGAATAAAGAAATGCTTGACAGCATAAACAAAGAAATTATTATCATGCATCCTGGGCCCATTAACAGGGGAGTGGAAATAACTACTGATGTTGCTGACAGCAAACAATCCATTATTTTGCAACAAGTGGAAAATGGGGTAGCTATTAGAATGGCTGTTCTTTACCTACTTGCCGGAAGGGCGGATGATTAACGTTCACCTTGAGATTGATTTAAAAACTTCCGAGTAATAGCAAAACGTTACATATCAATTATTGCGACAAAACATCCTGCGAAAATCGTATTTCATGTTTGGAAGCAATCCCTGAATTGATTTGAGATTGGTTTAAATTTTTAGTTGTCATTATTTCTGAAAAGAGTTTTAGATAGTCTCCTTGAATACAATTCTTTTGTGAGAAGAGTGATAGATTGGTTTCGAATATCTTCTTGGTGTAGTTGTGGAAGTAGGGGATCAGTTATAATAAAGAACCCCGCCCGTGTTTTGCAACCGTAGCGGGGTCTAACCTGAAAACCCAATTACCCTAATCTTCAGTAACTTTTGTGTAGCTGCAGATATTTTTACATCGCAAGGCTTAGCCCGTAGTTATAAATTTTGTTCGGGAAACTCGGATAAAAACCTTCAATGATGATGTTCTTACCAGCTTTGCTTGTCAATACTTTTTCAAGTTCATCAGTATTCTTCACTTGTGAATCATCCACCGCAGTGATAATGAACCCTTCCCTTATTCTTGTTTGCTGTGCAATCAACCCGTTGTTTATACCCGTGATTTTTACGCCGCCATTAATTTCATAAGCGCTGATTTCATTCCTGTTAAGATCGATGGTTTCTATTCCCAGGTTTGTGATTGCGACAGTGGAGGTCTTCTCAATGATCTCGGTGTTATTGTTTTTGTTTTTTAATTCAACCTGCATCGTTTTTTTGTTTCCATTTCTTTGCAAGCTTACATTAATCTTATCCCCGGGTCCGTATTTGCTCACCTGCTCCTGTAATTGAGGAAATGAATTAATAGGCGAACCATTGATATGAGTGATAATGTCTCCCTCCTCAATTCCAGCAGCCGCAGAACCTGAACCATCTATTACATTGCTTACATATACTCCGCCTACATCTTCCTTTGTGATGTCTATTTCAACGCCGAGGTATGCCCGCTGCACTACGCCATATTTTTTCAGATCTTTTACTACTTTCTGCACTATGTTCACAGGCACTGCGAAAGAATAACCCGCAAAAGTGCCTGTAGGAGTTGCAATGGCTGTATTGATGCCGATCAGTTTTCCATCTGTGTTCACCAATGCGCCTCCGCTGTTGCCGGGGTTCACGGCAGCATCTGTCTGAATAAAAGATTCAATAGGTGTGCTTGCATTCTGGCCGAGTATGTCAATCTTTCTTCCCTTTGCACTTACGATACCTGCAGTAACTGTTGAACTGAGATCGAACGGGTTACCAACAGCAAGCACCCATTCGCCTACCCGAACGGAATCAGAATTTCCGAAACGCATGGGCGGCAAGTCTTTTTTGTCAATTTTAATCACAGCAAGATCAGTAGACGGATCAGAACCTATGAGTTCTGCTTTTATTTTCGTTTTGTCAAACAACACCACCTCGATCTCGTCAGCATTTTTTACTACATGGAAATTGGTAACAATGTAGCCGTCTTCACTTACTATCACCCCAGAACCGCTTGCCTGCGAAGGTTGGCTTTGGCTGGGGCCAAAAAAATCATCGCCAAAAAATTCCCGGAAAACATCATTTCCGTAATAGCTGCTGGTAGTTTTGCTGTAAGTTGTTTTTACATGCACTACTGAAGGTGTACTAAGAGCTGACGCATAAGTAAAATCTACCGGAGCCATGCCGCTGGGCGCTACCGGGAATGAATAATTTGCAAGTTGATAAGGATTATCAGGGCTTGTAAGGCCAGCGCTGTCAGTTTTAGAAAATTTACTGATGCCGATCACTGTGATGGCTGAGCTTATTACTGCCACCAAAGCTGTTGTTAAAATGTTCTTACTCGTCATAGTTATACCGTTTTTAAATCGCAATTTTGTTATCAAATTTCATGCATGAACGATTAGAATAAGGCATGAATTGTATCGTTTAACAATTTTTAAAACCTTAATTGACAAATTAACGCAAAATATGCGCTTAGAGTTTAGTAAATACCAGGGAACAGGAAATGATTTTATCCTTTTTGACAACCGGGGACTGCCATTGCGGCGGAACATGCATGCATTTTTTTCCAGAATATGCGACAGACGTTTCGGCATAGGGGCTGATGGGGTGATGCTTCTGCAAAACGCTGAAGGGTATGACTTTGAGATGATTTATTTTAATGCCGACGGGCGGGAGGGCAGCCTCTGCGGCAACGGCAGCCGCTGCATGGTAAAGTTTGCAGAAAAACTGGGTATCAACAAAGAAAAATATTCTTTTCTCGCATCAGACGGGGCGCATGAAGCGGT
>JBJXHH010000197.1:0-2872 GCA_046160675.1 Chitinophagales bacterium | reverse complement strand
CCGGGGATCGAAAACAATGCATAAATGTCTTTTTTAAGCAATTGCCCGTTAACCAACACATCTTCTGAAAACTCGATAGTTGTTGCCTCATTTGCCCCTGTTCTCCAAATAGTATCGTAGGGTACTAACCCACCCCAAATAGTACGGCCTTTTACCATGGGCGATCCATAATTAATGGTTATTGCATTTCCACCAATCGTATCCGTTGCAGTAACCGAAGGACTTACACGGTTACTTTTGTTTTCCATCACTTCCTGTTTTTCGGCTTTGCCAAGTTTCCCTTCACTGCTTTCTTTTTTTTCACAGGCAGTAATAAGCAGAAACACGGAAATAATTGTTAAGAAAGATTTATACATGAATCAGTTTTTATGTAAAGGTAATTTGAATTCAGGATTTGAGGAGGAATTTATAAATGAAATATGTGATAATCATGAGTAAGAGTTGGATTATTGCTGCAATAATCCCGAATAGATAGATACAATAAATGGCCGCAACTATAACAAGGAAGACCAGGATCAGAAGGAATAGTTGCAGCCAGTCAGTATCAAATTGCATATTACAAAATTAGTTACAACAAGCCGGACTGCAGCCACAATCTTTTGTTTTTTCTGCAGATACAGTGATGCTGAAAATCCCTAAACCGCTGTTTTTAAACTCCTGTAATTGATCAGTGTTCAGGTATTTTGAAAGGATCTCTTCAGGAATAATGATCTGCTTTTCTTTATGCAGTGAAATATTTTTAAAACCATTCTGAGTGATAAAATTCAGATAATCGGACTTTTGAATTGCCCCTGATACGCAGCCTGCATACATCTCTGCTTCTTTCACAATAGCAGCAGGTAATTCTCCCTCCAGTACAATGTCAGAAATGGTGAAATGTCCGCCGGGTTTTAATATGCGATAGATTTCAGAAAACACTCTTAGCTTATCAGGCACTAAATTCAACACACAATTACTTACAACTACATCTGCCCGGTTATTACTCAACGGGATGTTTTCAATATCACCAAGCCTGAACTCTACATTTTGCAGATTCAGTTTCGCAGCATTTTTTCTTGCAAGTTCTATCATAGTATCCGTCATGTCAATGCCTATCACCCTGCCATCATCGCCAACAATATGCCTTGCAACAAATGCATCATTACCGGCGCCGCTGCCAAGGTCAACAACCGTGTCGCCTTTTTTGATATCTGCAAATTCCGTTGGCAAACCGCATCCCAAACCAAGGTCCGCATCTGCAAAATATCCTTCCAGCGAAGTGTAATTATCAGCCATCACAGCATAATCAACTGTTCCGCAGCCACAACCTGCGCCGCAGCAACTTGTTTCGTTTTCTGTTTTACTTTGTTTGGCGATTTCCGAATATTTTTCCTTAACCATTTCCTTTACTTTATTATCTGTATACATATCATTTTATTTTTAGTGATGAATAATTATTGTCAGCAGCATTTAATTTCTGTGAAGAGATTTTGAAAAAAATTGAGTGCCTGTTTACATGCTTTCATATCCAGGCAATAACACACCCTCGGCCCGTCAATTTCTCCCTTTATTAGCCCTGCAGTTTTCAGTTCTTTCAAATGTTGCGAAACGGTGCTTTGGGAGAGGGGTAGTTCCTGAACTAGATCACCGCAAATACATCCCCCAGTGCTCAGCATTTTGAGGATGGCAATACGGGCAGGATGCCCCAAAGCCTTTGCTACGGCTGCAATCTGGATCTCTCCAGCCTCAAATTCATGTTTCTTCGAATATGCCATTTATTTTATATCGCAAATATACGATTAAATAAATGAGAAAACAAAACTTATTTGGGATTATTTTTAAACGATTTCGAGTTTCGCCTGAAGTTTCTCCCATTCCTCCATCTTCTGCTCAAGCAGATCTTTTGATTTTTGATAAGCTAGTAAAGTTTCAGAAGAGTTATTATCCTTATAAAAAGAGGGATCCTGCATTTTCAATTCAAACTCTGCAATTTTTTTTTCGAGAGAAGTAATTTCTGATTCTGTCTTTTCAACTTCCCGCTGTATTTTTTTCAATTCTTTTTCTTTATTCTTTTTTTCATTGGCAGAGATGTGTTGCACAGATATTTTTTGTTCGGGTTTTTTTGCTGCGGGTTTTTCCTTCAATTCCAATTCTGCAAGAGAAGATATTTTTTTCGCTTCTAAGTAATCATAAATATCACCGATGTATTCTTTTATTTTTTTGCTTTTAAATTCAAACACACGGTTGGTCATGCCTTTGAGAAAATCCCTGTCATGCGATACAACAATTACAGTTCCGTCATAATTTTTTAAAGCATTTTTCAATACATCCTTGCTGCGCATGTCGAGATGGTTTGTTGGCTCATCGAGAATTAATAAATTCGTCGGGTCAAGCAACAACTTACATAAAGCCAATCTTGATTTCTCTCCTCCGCTCAATACTTTCACTTTTTTAAAGGCCGCCTCTCCGCCGAATAAAAATGCCCCCAGTAAAGTTCTGATATGCGAACGCATTTCGCCTGTTGCCGCATGATCTATCGTATCAAACACAGTGTCATCTCCACTTAACGTATCAGCCTGGTTTTGGGCATAGTAGCCGAGGGAAACGTTATGACCAAGCTGAAGCTCACCTGTATATTTTTCAATGCCTGCAATCATTTTACTGAGAGTAGATTTGCCTTCTCCATTTTTACCAACAAAAGCAATTTTATCTCCTCGGTGTATCTCGAAATCAATGTTATGCAACACTTCTTTTGCATCATAACTTTTTGAAACATGTTTTCCATGAACAACCATTTTGCCAGACCTGGGCGGTTTTGGAAAATAAAAATGGATCGTTGCGGTTTCTTCTTCATCTACTTCAATCTCTTCCAGCTTATCAAGTTTTTTTATGA
>JBJXHH010000196.1:0-5711 GCA_046160675.1 Chitinophagales bacterium | reverse complement strand
TTTACGCTTTCACTCATAACTATCATTCCATCAACCTGTTTGAGAAAATATTTTGTTAAAACATTGTCGTAAAATCTTCTTTCATGCGGAATGATGTTATCAGCAATACAAACAACTTTTGTTTTTTTATTCTGCTTCGCAATTTTTGTTATTGTACCTAAACAAGGCGCCATAAAAGGCATCCAATATTTGATGATGAGCAGATCAGGCGCAAGCTGTTTTATTTCTTTTCCGACCTTCAGCCAGTTGAAATAATTTACAGAGTTTACCTTCCTTTTTATTCTCAAATTTCCGTGAGCCGGCGAAGTTGAATATTGAGTTTTTCCCGGAAATAAAATAGAGGGATACTGGAGAGTAAAAGTAAAAATTTCAAATTCATGCCCCTGTGCTAGAAATTCTTTTGCAAGCCTTTCATTAAAAGATGCAAGGCCGCCACGATAGGGATATGCTGTGCCAAGCAATATGCATTTCATCAAATGCCGATTTGTTTTTCTACCTGGTAATTATTTCTGTCGGATGAATTTCTTGAGATCATTTCAGCAACAAACCCCCCAACGAATAACTGGACGCCAACAATAATAAGAACAAGCGCAATGTAAAACAGGGGTTGATCGGTTACCTGCCTGAACTTTGCGCCACTATTGAGTTTGATGAGTTTATTAATGATGAGCCAGAGGGTGATGCCGCCGCCGAACAGAAACGACAATGCCCCCATGGTTCCGAAAAGGCGCATCGGGTTTTTACCGAAACGCAGAACGAAAGAAAGTGATATGATGTCAAGAAAACCATTGATGAAACGTTCCCACCCGAACTTGGTTTTGCCGTACTTTCTTGCTCTGTGTTCAACAATTTTTTCCCCTATCTTTTTGTAGCCTGCCCCCTTTGCAATCATAGGAATGTAACGGTGCATTTCACCGTACACCTCAATATTTTTTATCACATCTTTCCTGTAAGCTTTCAGTCCGCAGTTAAAATCATGCAGGTCAATATCACTTACCTGGGCAGTAACCCAATTAAAAAATTTTGAAGGAAGGGTTTTTGAAAAAGGGTCATGCCTTTTCTTTTTCCAGCCACTCACAAGATCATACTTTTCTTCAGCAATCATTTTGTAGAGGGACGGAATCTCATCGGGGCTGTCCTGCATGTCAGCATCCATCGTAATAACAACATCTCCCTGGGCGGCAGCAAATGCTGAATGCAAGGCTGCAGATTTTCCGTAGTTTCTCCTGAATTTAATGCCTTTGAAAGAATTATTTTTTTCATGCAGGTCTTGTATCACCTGCCATGAATTGTCTTTGCTTCCATCATCAACAAAAAGCACTTCATAGCTGAAGTTGTTTTCAGTCATTACTCTGCTTATCCAGTCAGCAAGTTCGCCGAGCGATTCATCTTCGTTGTATAGTGGTATGACTACAGATATCTGCATTTATCTTTTCGAACGTTGTGTAAAAGCGGCGGCAATTAAAGAACCAATTGCACCAAGGATGGGATATATCACCATGGTTGATATGAGTATGCCGAGAGGCGAAACAAAAAAGCCTGTCATCTTCATTCCCATTTCAATTTCATCTTCACTCATTCCCTCTTCCCGCATACTTTGTTCTGTGAGTTGAAGCATTTCGTCTTGTGCTTCCGGAAAAATGAATTGATAAAAAATGAAATTAAACACGGCGAAGATCAAAGCTACCCAGAGACTCATTTTAAAACCCGCCCCGAATGCTTCACCGAAAGTGATCAATCCTCCGTTAATTCTTTCTCTTACCTGCATCTGTGTATATAGGATGCCGAACAACATCATGACTGCATAAGCGATCCAGAAATAGCTCTCGATCCCTTTTGTTTGTTCCCGAAATAAATACGTTACAACTAAAACGATAATAAAAATTGCTGATAATGAAATTGCATTTTGCCGGATGATCTTTGCTGCCGTTGTTTGGGGAGATTGCGAATTGTTGTTTTGTTCTTCCATCATGCGAGTATTTTAATTTGGTTTTTATGAATCACTGCTAATGCTTTTCCTTTCAGGGGTTTTCCTATGAAGGGATTGTTCACTCCTTTAGAAAAAACATGTTGTTTTTCAAACACCCACTCTTTTTGTGCATCAAATATCGTAATTTCTGCAGGCTGACCAATATCAATTACCCGCTGAACTATGTTGAGATTGTTCCTCGGGTTCACTGTGAATTTTGTTATGAGTTTTTCAACAGAAAGATACCCATCCATAGCATGAAAAGCTGCGCCAAATGCGGCTTCCAGGCTTGCCATCCCGAAAGATGCGTACTCAAATTCTACGGCTTTCGCATCCATTTCATGCGGAATATGATAAGAACAAATGGTATCAATCGTTCCGTCTACCAAACCTTTTTTCAAAGCTTCAATATCTTCTTTTGTACGTAGAGGGGGATTTACTTTGAAATTGGTATCATAGTCAGACAAAACCGTTTCATCAAAGTAAAGCTGATATGCACTTACACTTGCTGAAACAGGTATGCCTTTTTGTTTTGCGCTGCGAACAGCATCAACAGATTCTTTTGTACTCACACAGGCAATATGAAGCGATGCATTTGCATACTCTGCTAATTTAATATCCCTTAATACCTGAATTTCTTCCAGCACATTCGGGATACCATACATGCCGAGTTGTATACTCATCAGTCCTTCATTCACATTCGCATTACCAACAATTTTATGATCGTTCGGGATATTGATGATAGGAACATGAATGGGTTTTACATATTGTAAAGCCCGCAATAAAATTCCGGCATCTCTTATCGAATGATCAGCATCAGTAAAGGCAACTGCCCCTGCACCATGCATATCATACATTTCAGTGAGCTCCTTGCCTTCACAATTTTTTGTAACAGCTCCGAGCGGTAAAATCGTTACCGGGAAATTTGCAGTTTTATTTTTTACATATTCTATCTCTGCCTTAGAATGTAAGGAGGGCTGTGTGGTAGGCATTACACATAAAGTTGTAAAACCGCCTTGCAACGCTGCATTAGCGCCACTTTGCAGGTCTTCTTTTTGTTCATTGCCGGGATCCTGAAAGTGTGCCAGCATATCCACCCAGCCCGATGAAACATAGTTCCCTGAAAAGTCAAATACTTCAACATCTTTGGAAGAAGAAATTTTTTCAGCAATTTCAGTAATTATACCATTCTGAATGCGGATATCTTTTACGGAATGATTGAAAGGGGAGTTGGTGTCAGTAATGGTAACGCCTTTTATTATGATGTGCATCTCTTTTTTTTTCTACGGCATAAACCGGATAATTGCAATCTCAAGGGCTAAAAAAAGCAAAGCAAATATAACACAATATTTCCAAAGCGGTTTCCCCTGTTGCATTTCAGCTACTGTGTTAGATAGGTTTTTCTGCGGATCGTCAATTATAGAAATATTTTTTTCAGGGAATTTGCCCAGTAATTCGCCTGCAGAGTAAAATGTCAGGTTGCTCTCCCTTCGGTCATAATTCATGGCAATTGATTGATTAATACTATTGCCGCTCACAACGTAAATACCAGCATCTTTTGCGTATCTGCTCACATCAATTTCATTCCGGCTTCCTTTTTTGCGCATAGCGGGAATAAACTCTGTATTCTTATTTATCACTGTAACTGTTTGTTCGTTTGAAAGCAATGCATTATTGCCTATACTCACCCATTGTTCTTGACCTATAGTAACAAAGAGAGGCAGGTTTTCCATACTTAATAAAGCAAGCCTGTAAAGAAAAGGGACAAAGATGCCGCCTTGTACAGGTAGGTCGGTAATCGTTCTGTCAAAAGGCACAGCGCTAAGATATAGTGCACCACTTCCGTTTGTATATTTTGCAAGCATGGGTGTTCCATCAGAAAATTGCAGAACAATTTCTTCTGCGGTTTTTGAGCTTGTTCTGATTGGGTAACTTTTTTCTGCCGTGGGCATGGAAAGATTCTTTGGCAACTCTTCAAATACCTCTGAAAAAACCTCTGCCCTGGTGTTTAATGAAGTTGTATTTCTTTTTGAAGAAAGCAGCTCACCAAAAATTCCGCTGCGATTGCTTGAAAGAAATGAATTGATAGAGACATTATCCTGTTCAACCGAAGGAACAAGCAACACAACAACCCCTTCATTTATTTTTTTTGTGAGCACTTCCGCTAACCCGCTGGAAATATTCAGTAACTCGTTTAGTATAATGAAATTGAATTGGTCAAAACTGTTGTAGTTGATTTGCGATGCGGGATATTGCTGGTAAAAAAACAATGGATTGTTGTAAACTGAATTTATGAAAGAGTTTTCATTTTTTCCATTGATCACCAGCACAGGAATTTTTTGTACAGGCTGGAAAGTAAAGTAAAACACATCATCAAAAGTGATGGGATAATCAGTTATCATGAGTTGGCATTGCTGTTCGTCAGTTTCACTGATGGTAAATTGCAATGTATCAGTTACAGAATTTTTTGCTGTAACGCTTACAGTTGCAATGCCTTTGGTTTGTTCAATGTTAGTTTGTACTGAAGTTATTTTCAGTTGTACACTTGCATCTTCAATATCCTCTTCCCCGAAATTTGTTATTGTAAAACATAATTGACTTTGCTGCCCGGGCATTTGAACCGGGGTGGTAAACCAAACACTGTCAATTGCAAGGTTTCTTTCTTCATTCCCTTTCAGGGGTATAAGTGTATAATTATACAGGGTATCATTTTCAAAATCACTGCTGTTTTTCTGAAAATCGCTGAGCAGGTAAATGTTCTTTTGATTTTCAGGGGCTTGCAATAATATATCTTTCTGCCTGTTCGTTACTTCAGTAAGTGTTCTCACTGATGGGGAAACCTGCACACTCCTGATCAGGTCCAACATTTCTTCTTTATTCACAAGCCGCTGATGCCTTGCTTCAAAATCATTTGTCAGCAGTTGAAAAGCGTCATCTACTTTAAAAACATTTACAATCTCTTCTGCTTTTGTTTTAGCTATTTCTAATAATTGTTTCCCATCCTCCTGTGCTTCCATGCTGAAAGAATTATCAATGTAAATGCTTAAGGTGTTGTTTGCAGTTTGCTGTGCTTGTTGTGAAGATTTAAGGAAAGGTTGTGCAAAGGCAAAAATGAGAAAAGCCAATGCAAGTAAGCGGGAAATGAGTACCAGCAAATGTTTCAGGCGGTTCCTGGTGGCGGTTTCTTCCTGAATATTCCGGAGGAATTTTACATTTGTAAAGTAAACGGTTTTGAACCTGCGGAACTGAAATAAATGTATGATAATGGGAATGGCGAGCGTAAAAAGTGCAAACAAAAAACCGGGAAACAGGAAACTCATGGCTTCAAAGATATAAGATGCTTGGTGAATAGAACATCAGGATGATTTGCTTATTGTATCCTTCACAAAAAATAACATTTTCAGAGCAACTTGAATTATCTTTGAACCCTTGTTCGGGATGTAGTTCAGCCTGGTAGAATATGCGTCTGGGGGGCGCAGGGTCGCTGGTTCAAATCCAGTCATCCCGACGAAAAAGATGAGGCTCTCACTGAAAATGAGGGCCTCATTTCGTTTTATTAAAAGTGAAAAACCTATTAACCGGTCAATTTCTTCGCATTTGTTTGCAGGAACCGCTTTAATGCTTCTGATCTTCCCTGCATACCAATTACATAGTCTATCACTTTTTTGCGCTCTGCTTTTTTCAATTCGCTGAATGTTTTTTCTTCGTTGTAAAGTAATTTTCGTAAGCCTTCATTTGCATG
>JBJXHH010000195.1:0-3099 GCA_046160675.1 Chitinophagales bacterium | reverse complement strand
TGAAGTGTTACGGAATCTGTTAGTTTGCCCACAATCTCCCCGCTGTTTTGTGAAAACCCCAGGGTTGAAACGCCAAGAAAAAAAAGTGCAAATAAAATTTTTCTATACATTGTTTTCAGTTTTAGAAATTTAATAATACTTCCTGATGCAAGTGTAATGGAATTCCATAGAATGAAGTGTCATATTTTAGTAAAGGATAAAGCTATAGCAGAAAAGATGAGGCGGGGCTTACAATCCAGCTTCCTGTATTTCAGTAAACAGCCAATTGAGAGCCGGCGTATGACGGAAGACAACAGGGTATTTATTTCGAAAACCTTCAATTTCCTGTTTAGATTTCTGTAATTTGTTCTTGCGTTCTTTTCCTACAGAAGAAACTGCCTCAAAAAATACTTTATATATATTGTTTAACTTCTTAAAATCAATCACTGTTTGTTTTCTTTCTTCATCCGTTTTCCCTTTCAGCATGCGCCGGATATTTTCGTTTTCACGTAACGCTGCGTCATAAGTTCCATCAACATACCAGAGGATCATCTCTGCCATGCGAAATTGTACATATTCATCCAGATTGATCTTCTGCACTTCCTGCGGGATGCAATCTCTTACAAGATCAAATTGTTTCAGGAAGATATGACTATAAGCCTTCATGCCCAGTGCTTGGTAATACAACCTTTTGTTTTGTTTAAGTTCAGAAAGTAGATTATCTGCCCGGTCTATAACTTTCTTATATTGTCCTGCAAAATAATAGTAGTAAGCAATATTATAATTCAACGTATAGTTGAACCGAACTTTTTTTTCATAAATCAGTTTTTCCAGTTCTTGTACATATTCTGCCGCCTCATTAACATTTCCTTCTGAACAGAAAATGATCATCAGCCTTTCATTCAGCACAGAATAAAATTTTATAGGATTTACATTGCTGCTGTTGAATATCCCCCGGCCTGTTTTACCCATGACATTTTTGCAATGCCTGTATGCATTTTTTAAAATTGAAAGATATGTGTCCTTGCTGGCAGCATAAATACTATTTTCATACTGCATGGCAAGTACAAAGTCATCATCTTTAAAGGATTGAAATGCATGCGCATCCGGCTTCCTGGGTTTCACAGGAATATTCTTTCCCGCAGCAACGTTTTTATAATTATGTATTGCCTGGTGGTGAGATTCTACTGACCACCACTTGTACACAAATAATTGCTCAACGCATTTTGTACAGCCGTTTACAAGCGAAACCAACTGTTCAAACTTTTCAGGTGAATCCTCAAAATCATACATAACCCTGTTAAGCGCCAACAGGTACATTTCAAACGCTTCGTTTAAGTATCTTTCTTCCATCGCCTCGTGTATCCATTTTTCTGCATTTTTATGAAACAGGTCAGTAAGCTTTCTGTCGTTCCAGCTCCTGAGTAAAAAAGCATGTTGTACAGAGGTATTTCCCCGCAGGCTTTTAAGTGCCTCTTTTTCCGCCATGTATGAACAAATAATATCTGTGAGCAAGCGTAGTTCATTGCGCAGCAAATAATCTTTTTTTATGCTGAAACCCTCTTTGTAGGCAATTGAAAACAATTCCTCTTTTGAAGGATATTTCTTTTTTGCTGCCGACTTTTCTAAAAAAATGAAAATACTCTCAAGGCTTTTCCTTCCTGCTGATTTTATCACAGCAGAAACCTCTTTTTTTTCAGCAGGTTGCAGGGCGTTTATCAGTGTAAATACCTTCATTTATTGGCTTTTCAGCGGTTTACGTACGAGGGAAACTAACTCCGGCTTATACGGTAAACCAGGCACGAATTTATCACAAAATAGAAATTTTTCCTTGTTCCTGCCTTTCACATGAGTATAGTTTTGCATCGCCAAGAGGTTGCAACCCGGCAATATTTATTCATCAACTAAAAAACAAAATAAAATGAAACCGACTATGTATCTATTAACAATTATTACTTTCTATGTAAGCATAACCACTGCCTGCAATAAAGAAAATGAGTCCGATCAGGACGATCCGGTACAACCCGAAACAAAGATAGAATGGACTGCAACCAGCAACGATGTTGTAATTGAGAATTTCACAAGCACTTCCGTAACAGGAGGAATAACGCCTATATCGTTCAGTATAACCGGGCATGACTTAGCTGATGTAGATCCTATTACTACAATCAACATCATGGAACAGCCGAACCCTGAAGTAAAGGAATTTACATTAAATAGCACTGAAAACCTTCTGACTTACACCAACTTTTCTTTTGATGCCCTAGATAGTTATACTTCTATCGACGGTGAGTTGAATGTAACCAGTTATGAAGAATATTTTTCAGCATACGGCATTACACAGTACCTAATGGACGGCACTTTTACAGCGACATGCCAGGATGATGACTCACCTCCAAATTTTGTGGAAATAACAGGAAGTTTTACAGATGTAGTTTTCTCTGATAATTAAAACTGAAAACTGAATTAGTCGGAAATGCCGGTACTGTTCTTTCACAGGCCGGTGTTTCTTTGCATTCGACCTGGTTTTCAACGGAAGTATTACTTCCCAAGCACCATTAATTCACTTGTAGCTTTAAAATCTACAGTCTGAAAACTAAATACATAATAGCCGCTCACAAGGTCAGAAATATCTATTCTCTGCATGTCAGTTATTGAATCAAAATGCAAAGATTTTACTATTACGCCGAGTTGATTTAAGATAGTTATTTGCACATTGTTAGCGGGCGCTTTGCATACAACAGTAACACTTGTATTTGCAGGGTTGGGGAATAACAGAATATCTTGTTCTTCATCGCCAGTAAGCCCCAATCTTCCAGTGATATTTATTGCTTTTTCAAAAGAAACAGCGCAGTTTTTGTTGCCATACACTACCTTGTTCTTAATGATTTTCCCCCCCGTGGTTGTATAAGTATGCGGGCCCGGTACTAATGTAGAGTTGTATGTGACTCCATCACCAAAATCCCAACTTGTGGAGTTATAACTACCTGAAGTTGTGTAATCTGTGAATGATACCTCATATCCATCAATAGGCGTATTGTAAGTTACTATTGGTGTATTGGCTGGGTTAACGTAAACATATTTCAACTCAAATGCTACCAGTTTCCCTGTTGCATCTTT
>JBJXHH010000194.1:0-34294 GCA_046160675.1 Chitinophagales bacterium | reverse complement strand
CCGAGTGCAACAGCGCCTTTTTTACCACTTTCACCCCATTCAAAATAATACTCGTATAAGAAAGTATCATTAATCTGTTCACGGTCTTTTTTGCTGAAAATGATCATGGGGCTTATCTCAATTGTTTGCCCTTTTCGAATTCTCTTATTCGTAAAAACACCACGGCCTCTGTCGTGTGTGCGGGCTACAAAAATAGTTCCGGGCAAAGAGGGTGTAATGATTCTGACTTTTTTACCTTTCTTCATTTCTTATCACTAAGAACAATTGTTTCCACTTGTTTGTCAAAGGTTTCCAGCAAACTGCGAAAATGTTTTTTTATGTCTTTTCCTTTTGCAGTTTTTGCCTTTCCTATTTGAGAGAAGGTGGAGTCATAAACATCCAGCAGGGCATTAACTTTTTTATCGGTTTCCGCTTCACTGGTATTATTGTTTTTCAGCTGTTGCAGTATTACAAGATCCACTGCATCGGCAATGTCATATTGTAGCTGTTTTTTGAGTTTACGTTTGTTCATATGATTTTAAGAAGGGCGCAAAAATAATTGAAAAGGCTAACTTTGCCTATAAATACCTGCAATATGTTTGATATGAAGAAAGCAATGGAGTTGAAGAAAATAATGGATGAAATTACTGCCAGGCTTGAAACCATAACGGTAGAAGGTGTTTCAGGGGATGGCAAGTACACAGTTACGGCTTTGGTTACCGCCACAAAAAAGATTAAGAACATTACACTAAGCGATGAATTAATACAGCAGGGTGATAAAGAATACATGGAAGACCTGATAGTGACTGCTTTAAATCGTGCGTTGGATAAAGCACAGAATGTAGCTGAAGCCGAGGGAAGAAATGCAGCGATGGGAGGGATGTTCGGGATGTGATACTTGATATTGTTTATTCATCATTCACTACTTTCCATTCACCATTATCCATTCTCTTCAATCTTAAAAATAGTTGACTTCACCCGTTTCCCCACTTCGTCTTCCAATATCAATTTTTTCGCTTCAGCTAATTCAAACACTTGATGCATGTTCCTGATCAGACCTACAGGAATGTTTTTTTCTTCGCATATTTTCAAAAAATCAATTGAATTAAACTCTCTTATTTTTTCTTGTAAAGTTTCTGCTAATGCATCTCGGTTTTTTACTCTCATTTGATTTGTAATATACCTTTCATCAGTGATGAGATGACCAAGTTCTAAAACTCTGCAAAGTCCTTCAAATTGTTTATCAGTTCCAATAGCGAGGATAAGCTGTTTTTCATCTTGAGTTTGCATAATCTCTCCATAGGGTGAAATGTTGGCATGGAGAGAACCCGTTCTTTGGGGGATATAATTCTCCATTAAATAATTACTCCCTTGGTTTGCCAGAGAGGCAATTGCTGCATCAAACAAACTCACAGTTACTTTTACTCCTTTTCCGGTTTTTGTTCTGTTCAATAATGCCACTAAAATTCCTTCTTTCAGCTGATGCGCCGCAAACAGATCAACAATAGCTACAGGAATTTTTACAGGGCCACTTTCCTGAGTTCCATTCATCATCATCCACCCTGCTTCTGCCTGTAAAACAACATCATAAGCAACTCTTGAGGAGTTTTCGCCATAACCGGTAAGCAATGCGTAAATGATTTTAGGATTTATCTTCAAAATAGTTTGATAATCAACCTTCAACTTTTCATCGTCGCCCTTCTTCCAGTTGCAGATCACTACATCTGCTTCTTTCACTTGGGCATAAAACTTTTCAAGATCAGCAGGGACTTTCAAATTCAATGAAACATAACGTTTCCCGTAATTGACTGATGCAAAATATGCAGATGTATTTTTTGATTTATCTTCTGAAGGCAGTTTCCATTTCCTGGTCATATCACCATGATTCTCAGGGTTTTCTATTTTTATCACTTCTGCTCCAAGTTCTGCGAAAAACATCCCAACAGCAGGGCCTGCGAGCACTCCGGCCAGCTCTATCACTTTCAGGTTTTTCATCATCCTGCAAAAATACTTTCTTACCGTGTAAAATATCCGGGTTAGTTCATCCGTCGAACTAAAAAAATTATAGACTGTTTCCTTATTATGTTTATTCGAGTTCTCTTGTTGTTAGCTTTTGTGATAGGTGTTGATATATTTGCCTATTCTGCATTTGTTACTGCTTTTGGTGCATCGCAAGTCCTTCAAATTTTATATTTCAGTACAAGTGCAATCATTCTTACCTCGATTTTTCTTTTCGGTAATTATAACCTCCGGGAAAAACTTCGTATCCCCAGACAAATTGTTTCTGCAGGTATGTTTATACTTTTTGTCCCAAAAATTTTCATCAGCATTATTTTATTGTTTGAAAGTATTGTAATCCTGCTCAAAGGTGGAGTAAATGTTTTCGCTAATCAAATCCTGGATATTGAAAGTTTTCACCTCGGTGTTGAACGATCAGTAGTCTGGAGTTGGTTTGCAATTTTGACTACCACCTTCCTGTTTATAGCTTTTGTCTATGGAGCTTTGTTCAATGTTTATAATTATAAGGTCCGGAAGTTAAACTTGAAACTTATGACACTTCCCAAAGCATTCAATGGGTTAAAAATAGTGCAGATATCAGATATTCATGCAGGAAGTTTAAGTGATAGAAATGAGGTGGAGAAAGCTGTAAATAAGATCAATTCTCTTCAACCCGACCTTGTATTTTTCACAGGCGACCTTGTAAATAACATAGCCCTTGAAGCAGAGAATTTTGTGGATGTGTTCGAAAGAGTGCAGGCAAGGCATGGGGTATATTCTATCTTGGGGAATCATGATTATGGCGATTATATGTACTGGCAAAACCCGGATGATAAAATTCGCAACCTTGAGTATTTGAAAGAATTACATGCTAAAATGCGCTGGAGATTATTGCTAAACGAGCATGTGCATATTGAGAGGGAGGGCGAGAAAATAGTTGTTGCCGGTGTAGAAAACTGGAGTGCTAGCAAGCGTTTTACTCAGTATGGAAAACTTGAACAGGCACTGGAAGGTATACATGAAACTTTCACTGTTTTATTGCTGAGTCATGATCCTTCTCATTGGAAAGGCGAGGTGCTGGATCACCCTGCCAAAATTGATGTTACTTTTAGTGGTCATACACATGGAATGCAGTTCGGGTTTGAATTTTTCGGTATAAAATGGAGCCCTGTGAAATATTTTTATAAACAATGGGCTGGCTTGTACTCTGAATCACAACAGCATTTGTATGTCAACAGGGGTTTCGGAGTTATAGGATACCCTGGTAGGGTTGGTATTTTGCCGGAGATCACTTTGGTTACATTGGAATCAGTTTAAAAATAATGCGCATATATTTGCGCCATGCACACATCTTTCAGCAAATTATTTCATAAAACACAATCTGACCTTTCAGCTTTAATGAATTCTTTTCAGCATCTAACGAATACACAAATGCAAACACCCATGAGGAAAGAAAAATGGAGCATTGCGCAAACTGTTTATCATGTGAACGAATCTTTTGAAAAGACCATTCTTTACATTCACAAAAAGATGCAATACCCTGAAACTATTGAAAAAACCAATATGTATACAAGTATAAAATCGTTTTTGCTGAACAGTGTTCTTCGTTCAAATTATAAAATGAAGGCACCGGAGGGAGTTATAACTTCTATTCCAAAGGAACTGCCTTTTGAACAATTGCATAACGACTCCTTGAAAAATATTAGTATGCTGAAGTCTTTACTTGAAAATTTTCCTGAAGAATTGATGCATAAAAATGTTTTCAGGCATCCGGTTGCAGGAAGAATAACCATGTATCAAACGCTGCAATTTCTTGATGAACATTTGCTGCATCATGCAAGGCAGGTTGATAAATACCTTCAAAAAATGAACTGAAGGCTTAAATATATTGCCTATCTTTGCGCCTGCAAATTCAACATAAATAGAAACTATTTCAATGGCTTTTTTAATTTTCTTTATCCTGCACTGGTACCTTTCCCTTTTTTGCCAAACATTTTTCCTGCACAGATATGCAGCCCATGCTATGTTCACTATGAATAAAAGATGGGAACGATTTTTTTATTATCTCACTTTCATCACCCAGGGCTCTTCCTATTTAAGCCCTTACGCATACGGCATTTTACACAGGTTGCATCATGCACACACTGACACAGAAGAAGATCCGCACTCTCCAAGCTATACAAATGGTTTATTTGACCTGATGTGGCAAACAAAAAAGATATATACAGACATTGACCATAATCGAATATCCATTGAAGAAAAATATAAAAAGAATTTACCTGCCTGGAGAAAGTTTGATCATTTCGCCAGCAACTATGGGGTACGCATTGCATGGGGCGTTTTATATTTCTTCGTTTATCTATTTCTGGCAACACAGTGGTGGATGTGGCTGTTTTTTCCTATCACTTGTTTGATGGGGCCAGCACATGGCGCTATTATCAATTATTTTGCACACAAATACGGATATAGAAATTTCAAGATGGATGATACTTCCAGAAATTTCTTACCTGTTGATTTTCTGATGATGGGAGAGAGCTATCATAATAATCATCACAAGTTATTGAGCCGCCCAAACTTCGGTGTCCGATGGTTTGAAATAGACCCTACATATCCTGTTATAAAAATTATGAGCTGGCTAAAGATTATCCGCTTTACTGCACAACCTGCTTCTTAAAACATTTCAACTGCTCCGGCTTTCAATTTCAGGCGATTAACTTTACCTGTAAATTGAAAACTATCAGGGTTAAAAAATTTATTATCGGCATCTTTTTTTACAGCATTTCATTGCCCGTCTTTTCGCAAAGCAATGCAAGGGTAAAAACTGTTATCCCTGTGGATGATACAACGCAGATTGATACAGTTAGTATAGTACCCGGCAGCGAAGTACTACTTGCGTATCTGAATGGTGAGATAATCCAGGCTTCAGCATTTAAAGCTGAAATTGACTATGCAAACGCTTTACTCATCCTAAGAAATAATTACCTGCCTGATTCGATCGAATTGTCTTACAAAGTTTTCCCATACCTGCTTACACAAAAATATTTCAATAAAAACCCCCAAGACCTTGAAAAAGCTGAACTTATACTTAAACCACTCGTAATAGAATCCAGTGAAGGATCTCCTTACCTGGATGTAAAAGGGCTGAATTATAATGGAAGTTTAACCCGTGGAATATCTTTCGGGAATAACCAGGATGTTGTTGTGAATTCAACTTTTAATTTACAGATGAGTGGGAAGTTGCAGAACGAAGTGGAAGTGAACGCAGCTATAACTGAAAGTAATATTCCTATCCAACCCGAAGGCAACACACAACAATTGCAGGAATTTGATAAAGTATTTATTCGCCTTTCAAAGGAGCAACATGCTTTGACTGTAGGTGATTTTGAATTGTATAAACCTGAAAGCTATTTCCTTAATTTTTATAAAAAATCACAGGGAGGATTATATGAAGGTGCATTTAAAACAACAACCAGTGCTACTTATAAAACCAATTTAAGCCTTGCAGTTTCAAAGGGGATTTATACACAGCAGATTATTCCTGTTATTGAAGGCAACCAGGGACCTTACAAACTGCTCGGAGCAAATAATGAAAGTTTTATCATTATCCTGGCAGGTACAGAAAGGGTTTACATAGACGGAAAATTATTAATGCGGGGCGCAGAAAATGATTATGTCATAGATTATAATGCTGCTGAAATTAGCTTCACCACAAATCAATTACTCACAAAAGATAAAAGAGTAAGCATAGAGTTTGAATATTCAGATAAAAACTATTTTCGATCACTTGCCTATTGGAAAAACACTTACACTACCTCAGATCAAAAATTGAATTTACGTTTAAATGTATATAGCGAACAAGATAGTAAAAACCAGCCCGTTGATCAAACACTAGACAGTCTTGGAAGGGTTACTTTAGAAAATGTTGGCGATTCCATAAGTGATGCATTTATCTCTTCCGTTGATACGATCCCTTTTGATGCAGGACGAATCATGTACAAACTGGTTGACTCACTTGGCTTTGATTCAGTGTTTGTGTATTCAACAGATGCTGACAGCGCAAAGTATGTACTTGTCTTTTCAAATGTTGGGACAAACAAGGGGAATTATGTGCAGACCATTACAACCGCAAATGGGAGGGTATATGCCTGGGTTGCGCCTGTAGATGGCCTACCCCAGGGTTATGCAGAACCTGTAATATTATTAGTTGCCCCTAAAAAAAACCAGATGATCACAATGGGTGGTGAATATAAACTGAATGCTAACAACTTACTAAGCAGTGAAGTCGCATATACGAATGCAGATCTAAATACATTTTCTGATATTGATAATGCGGATAATGATGGCTTTGGCTTTCAAGCAAAATATCAGAACAAAAGCTTAATAGATTCAAGTAAGAACTTAGTATCAACTTTTAGTTATGAATTTGCAGGGAAAACATTTTCACCGGTAGAAAGATATAGACCGGTGGAATTTAATAGAGACTGGAATGTTTTTTCGGTGGAAAAAACAAATGAACATTATGCAAATGCAGATTTTAACTTAATGGGTTTTGAGTATGTTAAACTTGGTTTCAATTCCTCAGCATTTATTCAGGAGGGCATATATACAGGACTTAAACAAAGCCTCATTTCACAGTACAGTTCAAGATCCTGGTTTATAAAAGTTGGCGGTAGCTTCTTAAACAGTGAGGCAGATACTATTCAAACTAAATTTTTCCGCCCCAATATTGAACTCACAAAAATCTACCCCGATTTGCAAAACTGGCAAACGGGCATCCGTTACGAAGCCGAACATAATTTTATCCAAAAACAAAATGATTCACTTCTCCTCGGAAGTTTTTATTATGATCAGTATGAAGCGTTTATTCAAAGTAGTGATACAACTAAAAATATACTCGGATTTCGTGCGACTCTTCGGGAAGATAAGTTGCCTGAAACAGGGATTTTCACTGATATTTCCAGGGGGATTACTTATGCATTCAATGGGGGATTGAACAAAAGCGAAAAAAACAAATTTAACTGGCATGTTTCTTACAGGACACTTGCCATTCTTGATACAACACTTACAACCTTGGATGATGAAGAAACCTTCTTGGGTAGGTTACAACATAATCTTGTTGTGAAAAAAGGTTTCTTCACTTCAGATATTTTTTATGAAGCCGGCACTGGCCAAGAGCCAAAACGGGAATACGCTTTTGTGCAGGTAGAGCCTGGCCAAGGTGTGTACACCTGGAATGATTACAATGAAAACGGAGTGCCTGAGTTGAATGAATTTGAAATTTCTGTTTTTAGTGATGAGGCTAATTATATCCAGGTATTTGTTCCAACGGATGATTATGTGCAGAGTAATACACTAAACACAAACTATGCAATTAGTATTAACCCGAAAGCACTTTGGTTTAATGAAAAAGGGCTCAAAGATTTCCTCAGCAGGTTTGCTGCTCAATCTTCTCTTCAACTGAATAAAAAAGTAATTGATGCAGAAGGTTTTACTGCATATAATCCATTTTCCATAACAAGCGATACGGATCTTGTGAGCAGTAATGTCTATTTTTTGAATACGATCTTTTTCAACCGAACCTCCTCGATATTCGGCATTGACTACTCATTCCAGAAAAATTTTAACAAGACTTTGATAGTAAACGGCCCTGAAAGCCGGGGAAAAGATGAACACCGATTTTCAGTTAGATATAAAATTGCAAAGCCTCTCACTTTTAATGCAACAACCTCTATTGGCTCAAAAACCCTTAGCAGTATTGCATTTCCCGATAAAAATTATACGATTCCGTTTTTTAATATTGAACCGAAACTTACATATATCAACGGTACGAAATTTCGTATCAGTAGTTTGTATCAATACACAAGCAGTAATAACAAAGAAGGAGTTGAATTACTCAAAAGCAATGAAGCGACTTTAGATGCAAGGTACAATGTTGTGAGTAAGAGTACCATCAATGCAAAACTTTCCTATGTGAAAATTGACTTTGCTGGACTGGAAGATTCGCCTGTGGGTTATGCGATGCTTGAAGGGTTACAGAACGGAAATAATATTCTCTGGAACTTAACCCTTGACAGAAAACTCTCCCAGGTACTTCAACTAAGCCTTAGTTATGATGGGCGAAAAACAGGAGATGCAGAAACTACACATGTAGGAAGGGTTCAGATGCGAGCAATATTCTAAGCCTTTTATATATTTACATTCTTAAATAAGGTTTTGAATATATGAAAAACTCTTTCCTCTGTTTTTATTTATTTGTTTCTGTAACTGTGTTTTCTCAGTCAGCTACATGGAATAGTAATGTTGCCAATATCATTTTTGAGAATTGCGGCACATGTCACCATCCCGGTGGTATTGCCCCGTTTTCTCTGATTACTTACTCGGAAGCGTATGAAAATGCTGATGATATTGCCGAAGTTGTGGAAGAAAGGAAGATGCCGCCATGGCTGCCAGACCCCAACTACGTTCACTTTGCCGGTGAAAAAGTTTTAACTGAAGAGGAGATGAATACATTGGTTGCCTGGGCCGAAGCAGGTGCTCCTGTTGGAACAGGCACTGCTCCCGAAGTTCCTGTCTATGAAGATGGTGAACTGATGGATGCACCCGAGCAAGTGATACAATTACCAACATATGAAGTACAATTGAACACGGATGAATATCGGACATTTGTTTTGCATTCTGATCTTACTGAAACAAAATACATTAGTGAAATGGAGTTTGTGATTGCTAATAGTTCTGCAGTACATCATATACTTTTTTTCCACGATACGAGTAACATTTCCTTTGAACTCGATCTTGCGGATCCTTTTCCAGGATATGCAAGTAACGGCACAACCACTTCAAGTCCGTATGCAAAGTTGATAGCGGGATGGGCGCCGGGAGAAAACGGGGTCTTTAAGTTACCCTATGGAATGGGTTTTGAAGTTCCAGCCGGAAGTGATTTTGTGGTTGAGATACATTTTGCACCCGGAAGCGAAGGGCAAAAAGACAGCACAAAAATCAACCTGAAATATTCGGATGCAGTTTTTACCCGTCCTGTTTGGGTTGACCCAATTTTGTATCATTTTCCTCCTGTTTTCCAGGAGCCCCTGTTTTACATACCTGCCAATGAAATAGTAACTTTCAATGAAGTTTTTGAAAATATTGCCGAAAGTTATGGTGTGGATCTAACCTTTATTTCCGCATCACCTCATATGCACTTGTTAGGCGAAACTTTTAAAGCATATGCAATTTCACCAGACGGGGATACAACAAGATTTATCTATATACCTGACTGGGATTTTCACTGGCAAAATGCATTTGTATTCCAGAAGCCCTTGAGAATTAAACAAGGATCTGATATTTATGGTACTGCCACATATAATAATACTTCAGAGAATGAAAATAATCCTACCGATCCACCCCAGGATGTTTTTTTGGGTGAACAGACAACAGACGAGATGATGCTTTGCTTTTTCGCTTATACATTTTACCTGCCCGGTGATGAAGACATTATAATGGATAGCTCCATTCTGAGTTCCACAATGAATATTGAAGAATTGAAAAATGTACATGTGTTCCCGAATCCAGCTACAGATTTAATGCAGGTTCAATTTTATGATAATTCTGTAAGCAATTTTAATATTAAAGTGTATGATATTTTCGGAAGGGAGGCTCTATCTATGTATCACCTTACTGCACAACAAACCATTGATATAAGCGGCTGGGATGCTGGTATGTATGCGGTTGAAGTAAATGCAGGTGGGAAAAAGAAAATATTTAAAATTATAAAACAGAATGAATGAAACCGTGAAGGTTTTTAAGTTTTGCCTTTTGTTTTATACTCACGGTATAGTTGTGTTATAATCCCATCACTTAATCCTTGTTTGGGAACATGAATTTTATCAATGCCAGCCCATCTTAACACATTTACATAAATTCGGAGTGCAGGAACTATTACGTCGGCCCTGTCAGGTTTTAAACCGAGATTACGCACCCGTTCAGCCATACTCATATCATCAATATGCTGCATTACTCTTTTAAGAGCCGATAGAGTTAAGAATGTTTTCCCCCTGCCATACATTTTTATAACTTTATTAATATTTCCACCAACTCCCAAGGCTTCATATTTTTGTTTTGTCGTATTGTTTTTCTGCAACCATTTCAATACTTGTTTCCAATCATCTTCTGTCAACTGATCGTTAAGTAAGCGTAAAGTACCGATGTTAAAAGAACGATTTGCTTGCATTTTATTTTTGCCAAAGAAGGCTAGTTCGGTACTTCCCCCACCTACATCAATATAGAGGTAATTTGCGGAAGGGTTTAATCCAATTTGAAGTAAAGGGTATTGTAAAATATATTTTGATTCAGTGTCGCCACTAATAATATTAATATCAATAGCGGCTTCTTTCTTTACTCTATTAATGATGGTATCACTGTTCTTTGCCTCCCGCATTGCTGAGGTGGCACAAGCTTTATAATCTATAACTTTGTGTATATCAATAAGATGTTTGAATGCAATCATGGTTTTTACAACCTGGTCAATTTTTTCTTTTGAGAACTTTCCTTCAATGAATGCTTCTTCCCCTAACCGAACAGGTACACGGATAAGTTCATCTTTGTGAAAAATAGGCCCTGTAGTCGTTTCATATACGTTTACAAACAGAAGCCGGATAGCATTACTTCCTATATCTATTGCTGCAAATTTCACTTAGTAGTTTTTTCCTCTTGTTTTTGATCAGTAAAATTTTTAAAATATTCATAAAGCGCAACCTGGCTCCTGAGTGGTTTCTCTCCCCTTTTCATTGGCATATATTCATTTAAAGAACCATGGGCTATATTCCTTGCTTTTTGATTATCCTTCCATTGAATTTCTAAAATTTCTTTCAATTGTTTCTTGATTTTTTTGTCAAGGATAGAAACCAGTACTTCGACACGGTAGTCAATATTTCTTTCAAGCATATCAGCAGAACCGATAAATATCTCTTCTTTTCCATTATTATTAAATGCATAGATTCGAGCATGCTCAAGAAATTTATCAAGAATGCTTATGCCTTTAATATTTTCACTCACCCCTTCAATACCTGGCACCACAGAACAGGCGCCTCTTACAATAAGGCGAATATTTACTCCTGCGGCACTTGCTGCGTATAATCTATTCACAATTTCCTTGTCGGCAATATTATTCACTTTAATAAAAATTTCGGCGGGTTTTCCGGCTTTCGCAAATTTTATTTCACGGTTTATGAGTTGTTTCATTCTCTTGCGTAAGTAAACTGGTGCAAGTAAAATATTTTTATACTTTCCAATATTGAATTGATTCTCGAAAAAAGAAAATACTTTGCCTATTTCTTTTGTTACCTCGGCTTTGGATGTTAATAGCAAGATGTCTGTATAGATCTTTGCAGTGTTTTCATTGAAATTTCCGGTACCCACCATGGCGTAGTGTTGTATTTTCCCATTTTTATGTTCTGTAATCAAACATAGTTTGGCATGTACTTTCAAATTGTTTTCACCAAAAACAACCTTAACGCCTTCTTCCTGTAGTTTGCTACTCCAATAAATGTTATTTTCTTCATCAAATCTTGCCTGTAGTTCCATGATTACAGTAACATGCTTGCCATTTCTTGCAGCATTAATCAAACTCATTACTACTCCGGAATTTTTAGCCACCCTGTATAAGGTGATGTGAATATGAGTTACGGCAGGATTGATGGCAGCCTCCCTTAGGAATTCAATAACATGATTAAAACTTTGATAGGGAAAATGCAGCAGGATGTCTTTATGTTTTACTGCTGAAAATATCCCGGTTGAGGATGCAAGAAAAGGATGTTGTAATGGGAGATTCTGATTGAATAGCAGATGTGTTTTACCGAGGCTGGGAAAGTTTACAAAATCTTTAAAATTATGGTAGCGGGCACCCGGTATGACAGCATCCTCTTTTTGTAACTTCATTTTTTTTGAGAAAAAATTCAACATATCCATGGGCATCGAAACATCATAAATAAACCTTACCGGTTCCCCTTTTACCCTGCGTTTAATACTTTTTTGAATGATTTCAAGAGTGCTTTGCGTAAGGTCTGTATCCTGATCAAGAGAGAGCTCAGCATCTCTGGTAATTTTAATAGTATAAGCTTCAATCACATCAAAATCAAAAATGTGATAAATACTTTTCAGGTTATAACGGATAATGTCATCAAGCAATATAATAAACTTCTTATCGCCTTCATCAGGCAGTACAAAAAACCGGGGGGGATCACTATCCGGGACTTCAATCAAAGAAAATTTAACAGCAGTGGCTTTACTTTTTTTACGCAGGCAAACGGCAAGGTAAATAGATTTATCGCTCAATGAAGGAAGTCGTTTTTCAGCATCCATCATAACCGGATATAGCTTCGGTCGAACAATTTCTTCAAAATAATTTTTTACAACCGCACCTTGATCGAGGCTGAGTTCTTTTTCGTTAATGATAAAAATGTTCTCTTTTTTCAGGTCATTTAAAATTTCGAGGTAAGCATTATCAAACCTGTTTTTTAAGAGTAAAACTTTTTTTTGAACCTGGCTGAGTAACTTCGAGGGCTTGATGTAAAATTCACTGATCTTACTCTTTTCAATCTTGGCCATGCGCCGCAAAGTCGCAACACGGACACGAAAAAACTCATCCTGATTATTCGAGAAAATACCAAGGAATCTTACCCTTTCATTAAGCGGGACCCGCTTATCTTCCGCCTCCTGCAGAACCCTTTCATTAAAAGATAACCAGCTTATATCCCTCTGTATATACTTGAATTTCAATGACTTGCTTTTACTTAACTTTTTTCGCATACAACTCCTGTTGCAGCAAATTTAAGTGAAGGCAAGTTAGTTTCCGGGTGAGAAACCTGAATGACGGTAATATTAATTCATTGTAAAGAGAAAGAGAATAGCAAAAAAAAGCCGTAAAGAGGCATTTGTGTGTGCCTTCTTCACGGATAACTGTAAAACTCCAACTATGGAAATTTGTTGGGCGGGTCAACTTAAAGTTCAACCATTTCCTTTAACTGCATGTCATCCAGCAGCAATTTGTCCATACCCACAATAAATTCTAAGGTGAGAGGCATTTCGCTCTCAGTTGTTATATAATATTTTTGAATGTTCCAGTTCTCAGCAGTTGGCGGTGAAATATTGAAATACAAAATCTCTTCATCTCCCTGAAGTATGCTTACAACAAATTCGCCAGCACAGCCTGTAGGCGTTCCTGGCATTTTTATAGCAAATGAAAGTTCGTAAGTTTTACCAGCTTCAGCATAAAGTACATCTTCATATTCCATACCCCTACAGGTTGTAGCACCTAACTCTAATGATCTAACCCCTTCATAAAAATCCTCAGTATTTGAAATTGAGTATCCTTCACCTTCTGGCAACCATAGTTCATCTAGTAAAGATTCATCCTCAAAATTCCCATTCCTAAGCATATTTTGCGGAATGTATGGAAGCTCACCTGTTTTTGAACATGAAACAAGAACTATACATAGAACACTTAAGATGGTGAATTTCATTTTCATTTTTTGGTAAATAACCTGACAAATGTTGTTATTTAAGTGACAAATATCCTACACCTTTCACAAAATAAGCCTTCTAAATATTGTTTAAAGTGACATGAATAATTTTAGATGTAAACCGAGATTACACTCGTAATGTCAATAATTATATGCAATAAACTAATCTTTTAAAGATATCTTATTGTCTTTCTGTGATTCAAATTCATAACTTATAGTTAAGAAACAAGTATAGTTTAAGGATACTCAGAATTCCTACCTTTGTCTCATGTCTATTGACAAGTATGAATTACGAGGAGTTTCTTCGCAAAAAGAGGAGGTGCATGCAGCTATTCAACATCTTAGTAAGGGTTTATTCCCAACCGCTTTTTGTAAGATTTTACCCGATTGTACAAGTAAGGATGATAACTACTGCAACATAATGCATGCTGACACTGCAGGAACAAAAACATCGCTAGCGTATATCTATTGGAAAGAAACCGGTGACCTCTCAGTTTGGAAAGGTATTGCACAAGATGCACTTGTGATGAATTTAGATGATATGGCCTGTGTAGGGGCATTAAATGATATTATTATCTCTTCAACAATTGGCCGAAACAAGAGTAGGATTCCGGGAGAAGTAATAAAAGCTGTGATTGAAGGAACGATGGAGTTCATTACCAAAATGAAGGAGTTTGATATTTCAATCTTTCATGCAGGTGGCGAGACTGCAGATGTTGGAGATGTGGTACGTACAATAGATGTAGGTATAACTGCTTTCGCAAGAATGAAAAGGCAAGATCTTATCATCAACAATATTCAGCCGGGAAATGTGATAGTGGGACTTTCAAGTTTTGGTAAAGCGAGTTATGAAGTTGCATACAATGGAGGATTAGGAAGTAACGGGCTTACTTCAGCGAGGCATGATGTGTTTAGTAAAACCTATGCAGAAAAATACCCTGAAAGCTTTGCACCAGAAATTTCTGGAGACGTTGTCTACACAGGAAAAAAACTACTAACAGATATAATTACAGGGTTGGAAATAGATGCTGGGAAGTTGGTTCTGTCACCAACAAGAACCTATCTCCCGGTAGTAAAAAAGATTGTACATGAGTATAAAAGCAAAATTGCAGGAATGATTCATTGTTCAGGTGGTGGGCAAACTAAAGTTCTCCATTTTGCGGATGGAGTGAATATTATTAAAAACAACTTATTCCCTGTTGCCCCATTGTTTGCAATGATTCAAAGGGAAAGTGAAACAGACTGGAAAGAAATGTATAAGGTCTTCAACATGGGGCACAGGCTGGAAATTTATACTGATGAATTGACAGCCGATGCGCTCATCAGCATTTCAAAATCTTTTGATATTGAAGCGCAGGTGGTAGGACATGTAGAAAAATTCGATGGGAAAAAAGTAACGATTGATAATGAAATGGGAAAATTTGAGTATTGATTCTTCTCAGTCATATTCCGGGGATATTTCTGAAATATGCCTTCAACCTTCTTGGAGATGTAACCCTGTTGACAAATAAATAGTTGAGTAAAACCCCCAACACCACAAAACACATCCCCGTAATAGCGAGCATATCAAAACGTTCATCAAATAAAAAATACCCGAAGAGCAGGGCAAATATAATTCCGAGGTATGTGTAGTTTGCCACACTGCTTGCTTTCTCCATCTGGTATGCCCGAGTCATATAAAATTGTGCAAACTGTGTAATCACACCAACTGCAATCAGGTAAAACCATTCGATTCCGACAGGCTGCTGCCAATGCATTAGACAATATGGAGTAATAATAGGTAGAGTGATAAGGGGAAGGTAAAAAACAACAACAACAGCGGGTTCGTCATCTTTTGCCCTTCGAACTGCATTATAAGAAATTCCAGAAAACATCGCTGCACTAACCCCAAGCAACAACATCCCTGTAGAAACCCTGGGGTCAAACCCTTTAATTAGAATAATGCCCGCAAATGAGATAAGAAAAAATATCCACTGCCTCCATTGCATAGTTTCTTTTACAATAAAGGATGCGAAAATGACTGTGAAAATAGGTGATAGATATTGAATTGTTACAGCTGTAGCTAACGGCAGGTTTTGCAAAGAATAAAAAAACAACAATAGCGCAACTGAACCAGAAAGACCTCTGATAATCAGAAATAATTTATTTCCCTTTTTGAATGGATTTAATTTCAATCGGTAAAGCAAACCTGCGGATATGAAGAAAGAAATTGCACTTCTGAAGAAAACGACTTCATAAAATGGTAAACCCTGTAAATACTTAATGCATACATTCATGAGCCCAAACAAAAAAGTGGAGAGTATAATATACCAGACTGCATTCCCCTTCATCAAACAAATGTAATTTCAGCAACTGTTTATTTTTTTTAGTTATGAACAACTTTTTCAGGGCAAGATGCCTCCAACTTTGGAGCAATTGTTGCAACATTGTACATCTAATCCCAATCTAATAAGGAGTTAAAGTATGTTAAGTATGGATACAAAAACAACTTTGCATCGTTAACAATATCAAGAAATCGAAATTTTTGTTTACTTCACAAAAAAAATCAGGAAAATGAATATAAAAGTAGTTTCGCTAAAAACCATGTTTTTGTTGTTTTTGCTTCAGGCAATACCGGCACTTTCACAAACCGAACCCTCTACCAGTGAGGCGGCGAGTGGACTTACAAGCGAAGAAGCCATGCAGAAAATGGAACGTTTCCTTGAGATATTGGATGCAAAATACATGGACCAAGTCGATGAAGGGATGCTTGTACAAGATGCTATTGTTTCTGTTTTAGAGAAACTCGATCCACATTCGGTGTATTTTACTGAAGAAGAAATGAAACAAGCTAACGAGCCACTGGAGGGAAACTTTGAAGGAGTAGGGATTCAGTTTAATATCTTAAAAGATACAATCATAGTAGTTAATACTATTTCTGGAGGCCCTAGTGAAAAAGTCGGAGTCTTGAGCGGGGATAAAATTGTGATTATAGACGGCGAAGAAGTTGCCGGTACTGGTATAAGTAATAAAGGGGTAACTGATAGGCTAAGAGGTAAAAAAGGGACATCCGTGGATGTTGCGATTAAAAGAAAAGGCATTAGTAAAAACCTGGAATTTAAAATCACCCGTGATGTAATACCGCTTTACAGTGTAGATGCAAGTTACATGGCTGACCCTGAAACCGGGTATATCCGGGTTAGTAAATTTGCAGCTACTACCGCTGAAGAATTCAATTCTGCTTTAAACGAGTTGAAAGCTGAAGGTATGCAAGACCTAATACTTGATTTAAGGGGAAATGGCGGAGGATATATGAGCGCTGCCGTGGCTATGGCTGATGAATTTCTGGATGAAGGAAAACTTGTAGTATATGCAGAGGGAAAATCATACCCGCGGCAAAATGATTATGCAACATCATACGGTGCATTACAAGAAGGTAAAGTAATTGTATTGATTGATGAAGGAAGCGCAAGCGCCAGTGAAATTGTTTCCGGAGCTCTGCAAGATTGGGATAGAGCCTTAGTAATTGGCCGTAGAAGTTTTGGTAAAGGATTAGTGCAAAGAGCCTTTACTTTGCCTGACGGAAGTGCTATGCGCCTAACAGTTTCAAGATATTTTACACCTTCCGGAAGAAGTATTCAAAAACCTTATGAAGAGGGGTTAGAAAAATATCATGAAGACATAGCCAACCGATTTAAAGAGGGCGAATTATTTTCTGATACTACGATTTCATTTCCTGACTCCCTAAAGTATTACACAAAAAGGGCAAACAGGCTGGTGTACGGAGGAGGTGGAATTATGCCTGATATCTTTATTCCTATTGATACCTCATGGGTGAGTGATTATTATAGTGATGTAGTTGGAAGGGGAATTGTGAACCAGTTTGCTTTATCTTATGTGAACGATAACAGGGAGGATTTCAACGCAAAATTTAAAGACGTAGTAAGTTTTGAGAAAGACTTTTTGATGGACGAAAATGTATGGAACGCATTTTTTGCGTATGCAGAAAATGATTCAGTAACCTATGATGAAGAACAGTTTAAACAATGCGAAAAAAGGTTGTCGGTCTTTATTAAATCAAGTATTGCCCGGGATTTATTTGGGTTTGAAGCATTCTGGTATGTATACAATACGGCTGACGATGCTTACTTAAAAGCGCTGGAAGCTATGCATGATAATACATTTAAGAAAATGAAGATTACTGCAAAATAATTTTTTTGAAAATTATATTATTTGCCGGGTAAAAGTTACCCGGCATTTTTTTTTACAATATAGATCGTATGGCTTCGTCATTATTCCTAAAAAATAACATGACAATTACGACAACAACATCTATTGAAGGAAAGAACATTTCAAAATATCTGGGCCTGGTGAGTGGTGAAACCATTATTGGTGCAAATATCATCAAGGATTTGTTTGCAGGAATAAGAGATATTGTAGGCGGTAGAAGCGGTGCTTATGAAGAGGTTCTTAGGGAAGCAAAAAAAATAGCTTTGCAGGAAATGGAAGAGGCTGCTCAGCAAATGGGGGCTAATGCAATTATAGGCGTTGATCTTGATTATGAAACCGTTGGTAATGGAAGTATGTTAATGGTGGCCGTAAGCGGAACAGCTGTAATTTTAGGAGAATGACATAAACAAAAATGCCGGTCTTGAGCCGGCATTTTCTATCCTTTTTTCACAATCACATCTTTGCGAACTGAACTCTGTCAGGGCCTGGTGCACTGATACGAATGCGCAAGTCAGTAATGCGATTCACCGTCCAGTTGTCATCATCCAGGTCATCGAGTGCTGCAGTGCCTGTAATCGAAATTTCCATCATTGTTTCTGCAGTGTTCAAATCCCAAAATCCTTCGAATACAGAGCCCGTATTCGTTGTAGCTATAAATCCACCATCTTCCTGAAATTCAAAAGTATATCCGGAAAATTGTGCGGTTTCATCACCTCCCGTATCAATGAATCTTGAGATAGTGTACATTCCCGGAGAGGGTTGACGCTCAAGAATTTCATTTGAAAGAAGAGCTTCATCATCAACAGGAAGGATTTGTTCTTTGCTGCATGATGTCATGAACAGAACAAGGCTTACCAGCATAGCAGGTACTACCATTACTTTTTTGCTTAACAACATAATTAGAGTTTTTTAATTGTTATAAAATTTATACTGCAAGATTAGTCCATGTAACTACATGAATCCAGTACAATAAATGCAGACTTCCAATTAAAAGCAAACGATAGAAGATACAATGTAGGTAATAAGTAATTGAAAATCAGTAATATGGTAGTAGACAATTTTACGGTGTATTGGAATCCTAAGAGGCTAAAGCTATCGGGCAAGGTACATCTTTCCCCATCCATTATTGAAATAGGTATCTGTGTTGGTTTCATATTTTTCAAGCTCTTTACCCTCTAATCTTGCAACCACCCTGTATAAATATAACCCGTTTGCAACCGGGTCTCCGTAGCGGTCAGTCCCGTCCCAAGCAAATTCTGTTATATTGGTACCAATATGTAGTTCGCCTAATTCATTGCGCATAATCTCCCTAATCACTTTTCCTGAAATGGTCATCACTTGTATCTTGAAATACTCAGGAATTTCACTGCCGGTAAGAGTAAATACAAACCTTGTTTGAGTTGTGAATGGATTCGGGTAATTGAACACATTGCTGAGCATTGGTTTATTTATCACTTCAAAAGAAATGGAATAATCAATTGTTTCTCCGGCATCATTTCCTGATACGTCCTCACCGTTCACTAATAACTCATAAACCCCATCCGTTAATTTGCCGGGAAGGAATTGAACTTTTGCCGTGTTATTGCCTAAGAGATTACTCGTGTCAGCGGGAAAAAATTTCAGTGTAATATCATCATAACTATGGTCAGTGATTGTTCCATCCGGATGCTTTAACTGAACATTAATGTAACTGGTATCATCCAGCGCAAGAAAAATGTTTTCATCTTTTAGCTGAATCATTATTTCAGGTTCGGCAGAAACAATATCTCCATCAAGAATGTGAATACCATCAAATGTTACGTCCAGCAGGGGGTTTGCGAAATCAGGCTGCACATACAAAGGGATGAAACCAAGGTTGTTGAAATGATATTGTTCAGGTTGATCATTATCAGGGTTTACTTCAACAAATAATATATTCATACCTGGCGGATAATCCCTAGTATTAAATTGTAAATTACTTATCATGGTTTCATTACTAAGTAAAGAGTCCAGCTTAGGGTAGGGGATTGCGTATTCAATATTATTCTGCCCGATAATGCTATAACTAATGAGTAAACTATCCATAGCAAGTTCACTTACGTTGGTTATAGCGATGCTCATACTTACAACATCACCTTGTTGCAAGCTATCGGTGGATATACTATATTGAATATTAGGATTTAGTGCACACTCTGGAACAGGAGAATAGATTGCCCGCAAATAATCAACTTGTGTAGGGGTTCTCAAGGTATCGTCCCTGGTGTTTAAACGAAGTTTAATGAATGGAAACTCTGTAGCGCTTAAACCCGCGATAGAAGTATCAAATGATGTTAAACCTTCATATACATTGAAGTCTAGCCCAGCAGGGGAAATGCCTATTACATCAATAGAATTGATGTCAGTGGGCAAAGTATCTTCAGTAGAAAGTTTCCATTTTATTTTATCCCAAGCACTTGCAGGGCCTATAAGCGGTGTTTCAAGATCTCCAGTGTACCAAAATTCTGAAACTAAAAACTCTGCATCAATAATCTCCCCGGGCAATCCAATTACCTCTATTGTTGTGGAAGGATTGCCTTTTTTGGTTCGCATAATGTAACCTCTTCCTTCTTCAACATCAGCCGCTGCCATAGCTCCAGAAGCACCATAACTTTCAAACACATCCATCAGGTTAAATCCGGCACTTACTTCGTCATCAGCCCAGTCGTAAAAATGCGGATCGCCATAGTTGTATATGATAATTGTACTGCTGTCTTCAACGCTGTTTAAAAAATTGTAAAGGTCTAAACGGTCTTCCGTGTTGTTTGTATAAAATTGCTGGTAAGGCCTTGTAACCCAGCTTTCACTACAATATGTATCTCCGAATGGGCCTGTATCAATATCACTTCCAACACCACCAATGTCATAGGTCTCTATAGTTTCACCTGTAGCATCATCAATTATAAACATTAAAAATCCTTCCCCGACACAAGATGCTGTTGCTATAAGTTCGCTGTTTTTCAAACTGTAAGTTTCAAACCATTCAACATCAAAACCCGTGTGTAAATAATATGTTTGATAGTCAGTTACGAACTCAAATTCCCGGCTTGGTTTAAGCAATATGTTAGTCAGATTGTCATATTGATATTGGAAATAATGACTTTGATTCCAACCGGTTTCAAGGCCAGGTTTATGTATGAATGAATGATAACGCCAAATAAACTCATTATCATACAAAGTATCTAAACTGATACGCCAGTAATACACTACTGAATCCAACCAACTTATTGGTGGTGAGTTCCACTTTATTACCCCTCCGCTTTCCGTTACATTTGTTGTTTGCAGTATTGGGCTATTGAAGTTTTTAGTAGTATCTATCTGCATCACAAATTGTTTTTCTGCTGCGAAAACATCTGCAGTGGAAGCAGCAAGATATTCGGGCGCATGATTCATGAGAGCAAAATCGAATGGATAAATAGGGATAGCATCATTGGAGATAACATAAGCATTTACAGAAAGGATATTATTGTACTCATCAAGCTCTGTAATGAATTCTGTATTATCGATATGAATATCAAAGATATTTTCACCTACGCCGGCATCCGGGTCAGTAAAGAATTTTATTTTTAATGTGTCCCGGAAATAAGTAGCATCAAACTGATTAAAATAAGTTGTTGTTGTTCCACCAGGTTTATGCCTTACCACTTCCACAAAATAACTAGTGTCAATGGCCATTCCCAGGTTACTAACTACAATGTTCATGGTAAATGAATCAATTGCAGTAGAGAGCAGAGGAGGGTCAAAGAATACATAAGGGGCTTCTATAGCGTAGTCGGGTTTTGAATGGGAATTTAACCTCAAAGCCGGATCTCCCTGCAGTGTAGTATGTTCCGTGGTGAGTTGCAAACCCAAATCTCCCGTTCCGTCTATTGAATCATTGGTAGCTTTGAGCATATCTCCAAGTCCGTATAGATAACTTTTATCTGCTAGCTCATTATAAAAAATTTGGCCGTAAGTATATAAACTTGAAGCAACTGAAAAAGTAGAAGCTGCAATAAAACCTACAGCTGCTTTATCTTCTTCCAGTACAAATTCTTCTGTGAGGGTAACGTCATATCCATGAATGGCGGCTGTATTGCAACCATTACTGAACACAACAAAGTATTTTCCGAAATTATCAAAATCTTCTGGCTGGCCGATGTTATAATCAAATGTACTCGCTGCTGCATGCCCGAAAAAGGTCATAAGTGAAACACCAGCATTAACAATGGAATCAAGATATTCGGTGGATGAGTAAAGTATAGGGTCAGTTGTAGTTTTATTAAATTGCTGAACATGGGCGCCATACAAGGTATCCTTTATAATGATTCCATAATTAGTAAGGTAATCATCAAAAAGATCTTGTTCATAATCTGTGAATCCGCCTGCAAAATGTAGAACATTCTTCATCCAGGCTTTATTTTCAACTGTTTGTGTTGTATTTGCCTGAACGGCCTCGTATTCTACAACTTTTTCATAATATTTTCTTACATCATCAGGTTGATTTGTAGTTAATCTGCCGATTGAAATTTCAGGGGCTAAAGAACCCTGACGGCACATCAATAAATTATCAGAACCCGGAAAACCAAAAGTTGGAACGTAGTTTAATCCCCATTCATTAAGGTCTGAGTCAGTGGGCCTGGTGAGATCATAAGTATAAGATTTACCGATGAGAAAAACATATTTCGGGTCAAGTTCAAAACTGTCTTTTGCAAATAATGCGAAATTGCGGATAGCAAGCGGATGCTTTTTAATGCCGTAAGAAAACTGATCATAAAGTTGCTGCACATTAATAATCTTCGAAACATAATTCCCCCCTGCTAAGGAACCTCTGTATTCCCGGTAGTTTTCTACCCAATTTATTCCTGCATCATCAGAATAGAGTGCAGGATGAGAAATAATTAAATAATCACCCTGGTTGGTTTCGTCATGAAAATCAATAAAAGTGACGGGTGTGTAAGAGGTGATAGATTTTATATCAGAAACATCCTGGCTGCTGATGTAAACTTCATGATTTTTTGCGTCGTATTCCAGGTGAAATTTTGAAATATCACTTTCCACCACAGCAATCATTCGTTTATTATCAGTAAGGTCATACATGACCGGGCTGGTGGATTTTTCGTCGAAGTTGCTCACCTCTAGATATTTTTCAGAAGATGAAACAGGTGATAATGTGAACTGTGTTCTTGAAACGTTGTCAAAATTATATTGCCGAGGGTATATGATTCTTGCATATGCATACCGTTGTTTGTCAATTGCACCTGCAAGAGATTTATAATAAATAGTATTTGTTTCAAGCAAATCGGAGACACTGATGTTCAGATTGTATTTCAGGGTAAGAGCATTGTAAAGCGTTGTATCAATTATGTTCAGTCCGTTAAGATCTACTTCTACGAAATGTTCGGTTATATTGGTGGTGATAATGGCTGTGGCGAAAGTGGGGGTAAATGATGTACCTGTATAAATATGCGGAGTAGAAATCGTAATTGGATAATTTGAGTTTGAATATGTTTCGCTTGTAAATCCTTCACCCGGCCCATATGTTGAGTGATAAAGTTCATTAAATACTACTTTCCCCGGGCAGTATTTTGCAGAACCATAGGGAGCGCCCCAGAGGTATAAACTTTGGTATTTACAATATTGCTCGGCAGATGGAAGGCTGGTTAATGTATTGTCAAGTAAAGTTTGCCTTTTGTTAGAAGTGGAGGTATTCCAGGTTAAGAAATACGCTGATGTGTCGGTATATAAGCTGGTGTAAGTTTGTAACTGTTCATCGGGGTTATTATAAAGACCGGCATCCACTGAGCCATCATTCTTTATTCCAAAAAATTCAATAAAATCAGATAAGTCAAATTCACCATCGCTTTCACCTTCTATGTGAATGTATTGTTCAGAACCGTTATGAAAGATCTGAAAATTCCTGGGGTCAATGGAAGACAATGATGAGCCTGTGCTGGTAATTATTTCAGATAATGCAGTATGATCAATTCGGTAAAGCGCAGTTTCTGTAATATCCATCCTCACATACTTCTGATCATAGTTGATCCATTCATTACCGTAAGGTTGAGAAAAAGTATGGAGTGAAGAGAATAAAAATATTACCGCGGGTAAAAATCTAATCATGTAATCTGTTTGATGGTTTTTGTTTTATTCATCTTACATGCTGCAAAAATTGAACACTAAGATATTGATTTAAAAATCAATTTCCGATCGAAGTTTTGTTCACATTAAACAAAAGACTAAATACATGTGAGTATAATACCTCACTTTGTTTTCCAATGTTAGTATAAGCGTAATCCAGTTTTATGGGTCCAATCACTAATCCAAGCCCCATGTTGGGTTGCACAGCCCAGCTTTCCGTAAATTTCTCATCGGGGATAATGCGCTGGATATTTCCAATTCCACCCCGCAGGTAAATGAACTCTCTATAATTTGCTTCCAGCCCCAAATGCGGATCAATACTCAGAGGGTCGGCACTTACAAGTACATTTCTTCTTCCATCTGTGGTTATATCCGCATTTAACTCAGGCATCAAACCGAAGTTTTCTCCAATGTTGAACTGGTAAGCTGCTCCGAGGATAAGTTTGGGTGTTGTTATCTCTATTGAGTTTTCAGGAACGATGTTCCCTGTTGATTCAAGGATTGCTTGTTCTTCCTCAGTAAAACTGAAACTCCAGGCATTGAATGTAGAGGTAACATCTCTGGCCATTGCACCGAATTTCCAATTGTTTACTTCCATCTGAGCTCCCAGGTCTAAACCAAAACCCCAGGCGGTGGCAAATTCACCGGCAATTCTGTGTACAACTTTTACATTACCGCCAAGTTTCAGGTTGTGCCATGCCAATTGCCTTGCATAAGAACCAAGGAATGCATAATCAGCCACCGAGAAAGAAACGATGTTGTCATAGTTTATACTGCCATCAGGTTCAATCAGATATAGTGTATTCGGAATATCATCAACCCCGAAACGAATCAAAGAAAACCCAAGGGTGCTCATAGAGTCCTTTAAGGGGATTGCCAATGAACCGTAGTCAAACTTTGCAATACCTGCAAAATATTCAGCATGCATAAGCGCAAGTTGAAGATTGCTAGTCACAGATTGCAGACCAGCAGGATTCCAGTATCCGGCAGTGGCATCATCCACACTTGCCACAACTGAGCCGCTCATACCGAGTGCACGGGCTGATACACCTATGGAAAGGAATTCGTTACTGTACTTGGGAGTATTATCTTGCGCAGATAGAATGCAAGTGCTGCTAACTAAGTAAAAAATGATAAAATAACGGGTCATGTTTTTTTCAGGATTCAGGCAGAAATTTAGGAAACTTTTGCGGAAGCAGCCTCTTTTCAATGTCATAGATTACAGATGTTAAGTGTATATTGTCCGTTGCACTGAACACAGGGTTCCCCAAACGCTGGTTTATCCGGTTCAGAATATTGATAAGAACGTTGTTTTGTATGTAATCGTATACAAACCGGTGGCTGCAAAAACCGAGGTAATGTTGGGTAACTTTTCGGGGTTCACGAGATTGGGAATTTAGTCGTATGAAATCTTCAAGAATTTCCGGTTCTACCTGGTCAAGTAATGCATACATCTGGTTACAAACTTTCTGCTCCTCTAAAAGTATCTTTCTATCTAGCATCAACTCCAGTAAAACATGATTGAATGCAAACAGCCTTCTTTCAAAGCAACTAAATGTATACTTACGTATCACTTCATCTATTGTATTTGTATTTTTTGAGAAAAAATCAGAATCATGAAAAAAGCCGTCAACAAAATGATGCTGCCTGATCCCCTCACTGATAGCTTGAAACTTCCCATTGTCTGAGTCTACAATTTTACCCGGATGGATTTTTACAATCTCTCCTGATCGGCTGGAATAGTTTGATAAAATATCTGGTAAAATTACCCCACAGGCGAAATATGCATTATCGCATGGCAGTTCATGATAAAAATGGGAGAGAAAATTCATTTTTTTACTGGCTTGAAGATAAACACCATTCATGGAAAATCGTTTTCTTTAAACAAATTACCTTTGTTACATGATTAAAAATTTTGTGGAAGAACTACGCTGGCGGGGAATGCTGCAAGAAATGATGCCCGGTACAGAAGAGTTTTTAATGAAAGACATGACCAGAGGGTATATAGGATTCGACCCGACTGCTGATTCTCTGGGTGTTGGAAACCTTGTACAGGTGATGACCTTACTGCATTTTCAGCAATGCGGCCATAAGCCCTATGCATTAGTAGGAGGGGCCACAGGAATGGTGGGTGACCCTTCAGGGAAAAGCGCAGAAAGAAACCTGCTTGATGAAGAAACGCTTAAACACAATATTTCCTGCCAACAGAAACAGCTTGAAAAATTTCTCGATTTTTCAGGAAAGGAAAATAGTGCAGTAATTGTAAACAATTACGATTGGATGAAAAAGTTTTCCTTTCTTGATTTTTTGAGGGACGTAGGGAAGTATATAACGATAAGTTATATGATGGCGAAAGATTCTGTTCAAACAAGATTAGATAAAGGAATATCATTTACAGAGTTCTCTTATCAGCTCTTACAAGGGTATGATTTCTATTATCTCTGGAAAAATGAAAACATTTTTCTTCAACTTGGCGGCAGCGACCAATGGGGAAACATTACAACAGGTAATGAACTGATACGAAGAAAGGGCGGGGGAGAAGCTTATGCAATCTGCACTCCACTTATAAAGAAAGCTGACGGAACGAAATTCGGAAAAACAGAAGAAGGCAATATCTGGCTTGATGCAAAAAGAACATCACCTTACAAGTTCTATCAATTTTGGCTTCAGGCAAGTGATGCGGATGCTGAGAATTACTTAAAAATATTTACCCTGTTCAGCAAAGAAAATATTGAAAATACAATTACAAAGCACAAAGAAGCTGCGCATTTGAGGCTTTTACAAAAGGAACTTGCAAAAGACATTACAATAAGGGTACATGGAGAGGAGGAATATGAAAAAGCTGTAATGGCATCAGAAATACTTTTCGGGAAATCAACAAAAGAAAGTTTTGAACAGTTAGATGAAAAAACATTCCTCGAAATATTTGAGGGTGTCCCACAGTTTCATGTAAGCAAAAACATTTTTTCAGATACTGTTTTACTGATTGATCTGCTGACAGAAAAAACTTCTGTCCTTTCTTCCAAAAGCGAATTCAGAAGGGCTGTGAAAGAAAATTCACTGAGCATTAATAAAGAAAAAGTAGACGATGCGGAAAAAGCAATAAGTACTGAAGCATTCATAAACGGAAAATACCTGCTTGTGAAAAGGGGAAAGTCAGAAAATTATCTATTGATTGCAGACTAGGAGTACTTTACCTTCCGAATGAGTCATAATATTTCTCAGCATGCGCTTCATAGCGCTTCAGCAGTTCAATATTATCTTTTTCTAATTGAGTAAGTTCATTAGTGATATTAGTAGATATAGGCATATACCAGTTAACATAATTATCAAATATATACCGCATGCGCCTGTTCTTAAATGAATAGCCATGTCTTGCATAAATGGCGTTACGCATCACTTCCAGATCAGCCCTGTACATGTTTGAAATATCTTTACTTTTTAGTCTCGTAGTTGAGGCATTGTATTTAAATACATCAGCTGTTAACCTTTCTCCTTCATAGGTATCTTCATTAAAGGTACCGTAAAGGGCATCCCACTGCACACCTTCAGGCAACATCAACTCCGCATTGTAGAAAAATTCTCTCCTTTCAAGAATGTATGTTCTTTTCGTTACCGGTAGGTTTTTATCATTTGCTGCCCATGCTCCTTCTATAGTTATATAGCCTCCTTTAATAACGAAGGTGAATTCACCATCATATCTATCATCGCCGGGTTCTTTTGCTGTTATAAACAACTCCGGATCTCCTTTTGTTACAGTTCCGGTAAACGGACGGCTGTTACCTGCAACAATGCTATGCCCCCAAACAGAGCCATCTTTAAGTGAATCAATTGAAATAGTGATTTTATTTGCATACATATAGCTCTTTGTATCATCAAACTCTGAAGCTTCAAACATACCTGTATATAGCCCTATAGGAGAATCATAATCTCGAAGTGCATGCCGGGTAGTTTTATAGGTCGTACTTATTTGTGTGCCTGAAGTGAAATGGAATATTGAACCATTGTCATTTGATGCAGATAATTCAGTTCTTTGGTTTTGATTGCAGGAAGCAAAAAAAAAGACCACAAGAACACAAAATAGGAAGTTTTTCATTTTTTTATCGTTTTTAAAATGATGTATTCAGCTATGAGCAAATTTAAAACCCAACCAAGCCAGGCAACAATTATGTACACATCCATGGGCTGTGGATGAAACAAATATACAAGGATATATTTCCAGGCCCGCAATGTTATTGCGGATAATGTAAGGGCAAAACTGCGGTACATGAATTTTTTGTGTGCTATAAAATTTTTTCTCCTTGCTTCGGAATATGCCCTCACTGTGAAATAAAACCACAAAACACTCAATAAGCAAAATGCGATCTGTGAAGAAATTCCACCATTAGCATATATGCCAATTATGAAACCTGACGGAGCGCCTACCAAAACAACAGCCGCAACATAAACTTTCCCGTTAAACCGGTGGAAAGCTTTATGTTTTTTTTGAATATATTTTGAAAATTGTGTAAGGCCGGCTGGCAATGCAAAAATGGCTGTGAACACATGTACGTAGAATGCCGGCAGGTAAATAGGCATTTGGATATACTCCTGTTTTATGCCAAGAAAAGCAGTGTCGGTGCCAGGCGGGATATATTGCAAAACGATAAGTAACATGAGGATACAAAAAAATAGATAAGTGAAAAGTAAGAAAGCATCTAAAACTGTGAGGCAAAAATGAAAGCCGGGTAGCAGAGTTATTTTGTACGACTTCATTATCAGATCATGCCAGAGATTTTGTAGCCCCTATAGGAATCGAACCTATACCTGAAGAACCGGAATCTTCCATTCTATCCATTGAACTAAGGGGCCAAAAGAAAAGCAAATTTAGGGATTCTTTTTTTCAGCATACGAAAGTGGTGTAATCATTTAACTTCCACTTTCAAATACCCAAAAGAATTCGCAGGAATTTCAGGTAATGACGAAAAAGTCTTCACATCAATACCCTTTACTTCGCAACTAGGTTTTGATCCTTTTTCCATGAAGCCTGTTTGCCCTGCGCTACTGTATGTATATCTACCGGTTACATAATGGAGTTCAGCTTTTTCAATATTCACTTCGTTTAATGTAAAGTTAGATGTATATTTTTCTCCGCCGGCATTATTAAAATAGAAGTAATATGTTCCCGGTGATTTAATTTTTCCTTCTTTAGAAATGTCTTCTGCTTGTAAAGGAAGTTCATTTGCCATTTGGATTGCATACCCATGACATCGGTTAATGTTTGTATCCCAGGTTTCACAGGCATCAAATTTCCCTGCAGGGCTTCTTGATGCCCACAGCCAGTTCCCAAGCAGATTATGTACAAGTAATGCATTGAAATCCTTTCTAAAATCACAGAATATTTTGAAAGTATGCCCGGCATTGGCGACAGTATTGAGCCAATTTTCAGCAGGTTTGTCGCCAAATTCTGTGCAAAACAACATCTTTCCAGGCGCATATTTGCGATAATACTTTAAAAAATCAGTAAAGCTGCTGTCAGCATTGTACAAGGAAATATATTCATTAAAAGCTGCACATAAATTACTATCACACAGATCTTCTTCATACACAATTTTTTGTGGATGCAATTTTGAGGCTGCCTTTAATTCCTCCATTAAATAAATATGAACATCAGTTCCGTTTATCAGTTCATCTTGTGTTTGCATATAATCAAATAATGCAATGTTCCAGTCAAGGTGTTGTTTTCTTTTTATGTTTTGTGCAATGCAAAGCAACCTTGGAATTGAAGGGAATTCTTTTTTGCATGCCTGAAGGATGGGCATAAAATCGGTTTTATATTTTTCCCAATTGTAGGAATAACTGTAAAATGTTTCATTGCCCGCCACTATTGCAATGATGTTCACCCCGGAGTCAAATAGGACTTTTATGGCAGAAATATTTGATTCAATAGTTCCGGTCATAACGTTTAGGCAATAGATGACCTGAAAATTTTTTACCTGTTTTGAAACATGGATTAATTGTTTTAAGGCACTTTCTGTCTCTTCTCCATCTGCGGTGGCTTTCTTCAAATCTTTTTTCAATGCTTCTTCCTTCACCAACCCGTTTTCGTCAGTAAACTCGGCATAATGCTTATAAATGGAATCCGTACGCATACCCAGGCCAGGTTTATACAGTGATGGAAATGCAAGTTTTGCATCAGAACCGCCCGGCCAACGAATTACAAGTGGGTTATGTTGGGTAAGTTGCTGTAACCAATGGATATCCTCTTGCGAAAATGTTTTTGAAAATCCCTCACCATTACCACCAATCCATTGAGGGTAGGCGGTTTTTAAGCTTAACAAGCATGTTAAAAGCAAGCAAGTTGTGTAGTAAATTTTGTGTATCATGTTTTAGGTAATTAGTTTGTAAAAATATACAATTTATAGCTGGACCTAAGTTCACTGAGTTTATTTTTACTTTTGCTGCAGCGAAAATTATTTTTATTGAAACCTGTTAAGATTCTTTCCGGCTCAATCCTTCTTAGTGTTTTCCTGTTTTATACATCGGGTGTTTTTTGTTTTTATCATCTGCAGGGACAGGCTATCAAGAAAGAACATACTACTCAAAAGCTGAAAGAAAAAAACAAAGAAGAACTAACAATTTTACACTTGGCTTTGAAAGATATAAGCTGGGTGGAAGAACATGAGTTTTATTTTGATAGCAAATTGTATGACCTTGTTTCTTTTACCCGCAGTGGAGATTCTTTAACTTGTGTCGTCTATCATGATGAGAAAGAACAAAAACTGAAAGAAAAGTATAACGTTTTTGCACAGAGTGATGAAAATGAAAAAAAAGGAAATCATAACCAGTTTAAATCCTACCCAAAATTTCAGGCTGCACAGGTATATCTTTTACATTTCTTAACCAATTCTGTGCATACATATCCGGTGATTCAAAAAAAATTGAATCCTGTTTATATAGGTTTGATTTCTCCGCCCCCAGAAAGCTAATTTTTTTAATGTAAAAAATTGGCTTTCACTAAAAATAAATTATGAAAAATTTAATGCTATGCATATTTGCGTTTGCATCAATTATTATACAGTCGCAAACTGTAAAAGTTTTGGATAAAACAACATTGCAACCATTAGGCGATGTACAAATATTAAAAAAATCAAGTACAGAAACTTTTTCCACTAATTCGCTAGGGGAAGTTGTACTGAGCGGTTTCAAGACGGAGGATTCATTACTTGTGAGTAGGTTAGATTATGCTACAAGAACCATTGTCTTTGCAGATATTCTTGAAAGGCCGGTAATTTACCTATCTCAAAAAAGTTATGAATTGAATGAAATAGTTATATCAGGAACAAGGTCAGAAAATAAACAGGGCGATTTAGCGCAGCAGATCACTGTGATCAATAAAAGCGAAATTGCATTTCAGAATAATGCAACCTCTGCAGACCTCCTCCAACAAAGTGGCGATGTGCTTGTACAAAAAAGCCAGTTGGGCGGCGGAAGCCCCATTATGCGAGGGTTTGAGGCTAGTAGGATCTTACTGGTGGTGGATGGTGTGCGGATGAATAATGCCATCTACCGTGCAGGTCATTTGCAAAATATTATCACAATGGATCAATCAATGTTAGAAAGAGTGGAGCTTGCTTTTGGTCCGGGCTCATTAATGTATGGAAGTGATGCATTGGGTGGAGTTGTAAACTTTACAACCATTAATCCAAAACTTTCTGTTGATGATAAGTTACTTACTGATATAAATGCATTTACCAGATATGGCACCGCAGCAAATGAAACTACAGGGCATCTCGATCTGAATCTTGGTGCAAAGAAATTTGCATCTCTTACATCCCTTACATTCTCAGATTTTGGAGACTTGAAAGTTGGCGCAAATCCAAACAAGGATAATAAGTACGGTAGTTTCAATTTCCGGCCTATTTACCAGGATTATATTAATGGAGTGGATACAGTCCTGATGAACGATGATTCAACACTTCAGGTAGCAACAGCATATTCTCAAATGGATATCATGCAAAAATTATTGTTTCGGCAAAATGAAAATTTGAGACATAAGCTGAATTTTCAATACTCGACATCAAGTGATATTCCGAGGTATGATCGCCTGACTGATCCAGGCGAAGGCCCCGGAACTTTAAAGCAGGGGGATTGGTATTATGGCCCTCAGAATCGTTTGCTTGCTGCTTATGACTTGATTGTTTACTCAAAAAGCAAGATGTTTAATTACATGCAACTTGTTACAAGTTACCAGGATATCCAGGAAAGCAGAAATACCAGAACATTCGGCAGTTCTTCGCTAACAAAAAGAGTTGAGGATGTGAATGTTTTAGGTTTTAATATTGATTTGACCAAAGATGTTGAGAAGCACCAAATCAATTATGGTACGGAAATATTCCTTAATTATGTTACTTCTACTGCGGAAAAAGTAAATATTGAAACAGGTGAAATTTCTCCAGCGTCAACAAGGTACCCTGATGGGGGCTCAACAATGTACAACTTTGGAGTTTATGTAAGTCATTTGATGAAATTCGGAGATGAAAAATGGGCACTCAATGATGGTATTAGGTTGAGCGCATCTATACTGCATGCTGAGTTTGTTGACACATCCTTTTTCCCGTTCCCTTACACGGAAATTGATCAAAACTCAAAAGCAATCACCGGCAGTTTGGGTTTAGTTTATACGCCCGATGACAGTTGGCGATTTACAATAATTGGTTCTACAGGTTTCAGAACCCCGAACATTGATGATCTTGCAAAAGTCTTCGATAGTGAGCCCGGGAGTATTATTGTACCTAACCCTGAACTGAAACCCGAATACACTTATAATGCTGATTTTAATATGAGTAAAGTATTTGCTGATAAGGTTCAATTACAGGTTACTGCGTTTTATACAAGGTTTAACAATATACTAACTATACAATCTTCAACTTTCAATGGCTTTGATTCAATCCTTTATGACGATGTATTAAGTGAAGTGAAAACAACCGTTAACGCAAACAAGGCATACCTCCTCGGAGTGAATGCGGGTATAAATGCTGATGTTACAAATGCTATTTCGATTACCTCCACCTTTACATATACTTACGGAAGAATAGTAACTGATACTTTGCCCTACCCTTTGGATCATATTCCACCACTTTACGGACGGACTGGGATAAACCTACAGTTCAATAAAATGAGGGCTGAGTTATTTGCCTTATACAACGGTTGGAAAAATATTGAGGATTATAACATAATAGGAGGCGAGGATAATGAACAATATGCTACAGTTGATGGGATGCCATCCTGGTACACCCTCAATTTGAAAGTTGCTTACCAGATTACTAATTATATGCAAATTCAATCTGGTTGTGAGAACATTATGGACTTGAATTACAGGGTTTTTGCATCTGGAATAGGCGCTCCAGGACGAAACATTTTTATCACCCTGAGGGGAAGATTCTGATAGCTGCATTGTATTGAAAACTAACCGATTGCATTTTAGACGGTTAGTTCTTTCTTTATTAGTATTATCATGGTTTTGTCAAAAATCTTATATTTACGATTCAAAAAAGAATAAAACTATGATACTCAGCATTTTTTCAAAGCTTTTTGGTGGAAAGAAGCAAACTATGGGAGGCTCAGGGGGAAGGGCTGATGAATTTATTAATACACTGAAAGCTGAACTAAATATTAGCGCTGACCAGGAAACCAAAATTAAGGCTGCGCTACAAGAGTTTTTTCAAGAAAAGCGATCCATAAAGCAGGGTGGAGGCGGGAAAGAGTCTATGCGGGAAAGCAAACAAGATTTTAAGCAGGATATCATAAATGCCCTCACACCCGAGCAGCAAAAGAAATTCATGGCTAATATTAATATGTATAAACAACTACTCAAGCGCTAGAAAATATTTTCAATAAGCTATTGCGTTTATCCTTTTTTTACCGTTTTTTTGTGCACCATAAACAGTTTTTTAAAACCCTGCAAGAAATTGCAGCCCAAAACCACACAACATGCATACTATTTTCCTACAATCCGCCGGGAATGTACCAACTTTTACACCCGGACCATTTTATGATTTAGCTTTCCCGGTTCATTCACTCATGCGTTACGTTGTTCTGCTTTTTCTCGGATGGGCAATTGTAACCGCAAACAAGGCAAGAAAAAACAGTAGTCTTGAGTTTACCAGTGTGAGAAGGCCAGCTTTTTTCACAATTTTGGCCATAGACATCCAGCTTTTATTGGGTATTTATCTGTGGATAGTAAGAGTGATGTACGTTGGCGGTTATAGTGCTGAAGCCAAGGGTGGTTTTATGGATAAATTTTCCAACCTGAAAAGGATAACAAAAGTTGATTCGGAGAGGATTGTTCTACTTGAACATGCACTCATCATGTTTATAGCACTTGTAATTATACATATCGGGTATGCCAAGGCTAAAAGAGCAGCTACAGACCAACTTAAAAGCAAGCGTATTTTTGTTTTTTACACTATTGGGCTTGT
>JBJXHH010000193.1:0-25490 GCA_046160675.1 Chitinophagales bacterium | reverse complement strand
CGGGTTGTTCTTCACCTGCTGCATATAATAATAAACCTACTATTGATGATGGCTCAAAAACCGATGTATAAAAATAAACTGCAGCTTCGCCCTTGCCATACTGACCCTCTGAGAATAGGAAAGACGGGGTAAACTTTTGCCCAACATCTGACAGGGCACCAAGGGAGATTTGCCAGGAAAAACCGAACTTATCTTGTACCCACCCATACTTTTCACTCCAAGGGTATTTATCAAGCGGCATGAGTACTGTACCTTCTTCGGAAAGTTTTTTCCAAACATTGTCAGTTTCATTTTCAGTTTCGCACACAACAAAAAATGACATGGAAGGATTTGCAATAAAGTTTGAACCGCCGTTCAGCCCCATAAATTTTTGGCCGTGCAATTCAAATATCACCACCATAGGATTTTCAGATTTGATACTTGAGTTTTCAAAAACGGAACAATAAAACTTTGCAGCTTCATTTGCCTGATTATTAAACCATAAGCAAGGATACATTTTGTTCATACTAATGTTCTTCATAGGTTTCAACATGTTTTTTGAAGTTATTTAATATCGCCTGCCAACCGGTTAGCTGTAATTCAAGACTGTTTTCACTTTCAGCTTCAAATGTTTCTTTTACTATGCAAGTAGCGCCATCACTCATAAATTGAATTGACACTTTTCTACCATCACTTATATTATATTTTATTTTTTTATGATGTTCCACCTCTGTGTAAGTTCCATCAAAGTCAAAACTAAAACTGCCGTCTTTTGCAGCCATTGTAAACATAAATTTTCCTCCGGAACAGAGATCATTTTCAGCTTGGGGGCAGTGCCATTCGTCTGATGCATTATTCCACTGTATGATATGCTGCGGTTCAGTCCAATATCTCCACACTTTTTCAATTCCTGCTTGGATAGTTGCTTCTATTGTAATCTCAACTGGGTTTTCTGAAATTTCTTTTATCAGTTCTAACGCCTTCGGAAATGTTTTTGTGAAGTAGTCTGCAAACTCACTCGTTGTATCCAGTTCTACACGAAGTGTGGTAATTCCATCAGCTTCAGTTAAAAAATATTGTTCCCTTGCCCCCTCCCATTGAGTACTTTTTTCTTTGCCCTTTTGAACTTCACCGAGGTGTTTGAAACTCATTTGCGAATTAGGGATCAGTTTTTCAATAACGGAGAACATCCCATCTCCCTCAGGGTTAAGAAACCGGATTTTACTGCCTTCATTCCATTCACTTTCAGCATGAGAACCTTCAGAAAAAACACCCGTCCATCGGCGGTAGGTAGCATCAAACCATAATACCTCCCATACTTTTTTTGCAGGGGCTTTTATGTTTGTTGTAAAGTTGAGTTTTTCTAAAATCATACTTTTTTTTGAAGAGAGTTAAATTATTGTTTAGGAAATTTGCTCATATCCATGTAAAACACTTCCCAGTTATGGCCATCAGGGTCTTCAAAACTTCGTAGTTGCATAAACCCGAAATCTTGTGCAGGCCTGTATTCATTGCCACCTGCCTGCAATGCTTTTTCCATAAAGGCATTTACTTCCTCGTTATTGTTCATTGAAAGAGAGTTTATTACCCCAGCCGTTTTTTTGCCGTCAATGATATCCTTCAGATTAAATTCCTTAAATTTTGTGTGCGTTATGAGCATTACATAAATAGTATCGCTTATTACCATGCAAGCTCCCGATTCATCAGTAAACTGAGGGTTGTTTGTAAAGCCGATTGCTTCATAAAAAGTTACAGATTTAGTCAGGTCTTTCACAGGAAGATTTACAAAAATTTGAGTTGCCATTTTATTTGGGTTTTGAAATTTATTAAAAAAAAACGGCGAAGACTCGCCGCTTACAAATGTTAGCTTATAGTAAGTTTTCTACCTCGTAGTGTGATAATTCTTGTTATTTTTCTTCCTGGTTTTCGGCTGGAAACATCCTAGTCCCGGTTTATCAAGTGAAAGGAAGCCTTCTTCAGTTCCGGGTATGAAATTTCTGCTGAGCGTTAGGCCGAGGAACATATACCAGTCTTTGTTGGTAGGGTCGCCACGGAAATCGTTTAAATCATAATCAATGGGTTCGCTGCTCAGGTATTCACCGGTTCTATTTGAAAGGTTATATGCATCTATTCCATTAAATTCAATGAGTAAATTCCTGTCAACATAAGTTCTGCTCACATCATCAAGGTAGTCTGTCATTGTCCAGCGGAATGCATATTCAAGGCCCAGATTCCAGCGTTCTGTAAAAGCCCATTTAACGCCAATGGCAGCAGGAATTGCAAATTCGAATAAACTGTAGGGCTCACGAAAATCAAGTTCATTTATATCCTGACCTTCAGTTCCCAGTGGTTGCAGTTCATACCATTCGCCTTCATAAAAGGCTTCAGGATTAAAATGAAATCCTGCTATGCCTATGTTAGCATAGGGGGAAAGTGTTCTTTGTAATTTCCTGGGGTATAAACCCGGATATGTAAATTCAAATGTTAAAGCTGCTTCAGTAACATCTGATCTGAAACTAAGATTACGAAGAACCTGGTTTGCACGATTACTATTAGAGTCTGCACCGGCAATTGCACCATGATAAACATTCAACTTAATACCATAATTGTGACTGATATTATATTTAAAGAAACCGCCGTAAGCAGGCTTTGATGTAGATGGCACTACATAATCTTGAGTAAGATCACCATAGTAGTTTGCCACTCCAGCCATCACACCTACTTCCCACCATGACATAGGTCTTTGGCTAAAAAGATTTAAAGATGTGATTATGCAAACAAATAGTATAAGTTTTCTCATGCCCGGGTTGATTTGTTGTTTCCATCCATTTGAATAATGTGGATGATATACCCTACAAATTTATAATATTCTTACAATTCAATGAAAATTGACCCCTATTAAACCCTAAAATGACCGATTTATTGCATAATAACTGAAAAAAAGAACCCCGGTCACGACACCGGGGCTTCTTTCTGCATATTTGGTTGAAATAAGAGTTTAAAAATTTGGGCAGCTGATAGCTGATGAAGCTGGATTACTGAACTTTTCTGCCATGAAATTATATGTCAAGGTAAATCCCAGGAACCCATACCAATCTTTAAATTCTGGATTACCTCGAGGCTGGTTTTCATCATATGGCATAGGCTCAGAATTTAGGTATTCATCTGTTCGGTTTGAAAGATCATTTGCAAGCGCTCCGTTTTCAGCTATCAATATTCCTTCCTCTACGTATGTAGTGCTCACATCATCTATATAATCAGTAAATGTTTTATTGGCGACACATTCAATACCTATATTTGTCCTTCGGGATATGGAGTATTTGATTCCTGCACCCATGGGGATTGAGAACTCATTTAGTTTGTAAGGTTCCCGGTCTGGAAATGCTGATGTGCCTTGCCCTTCTGTACCAAGGGGTTGCAGTTCATAGGAAATGCCGTTGTATTTTGTTTTTGGGTTGAAATGAAAATAGCTAGCTCCTGCAAGAAGGTACGGAGAGAAAAAGTTGTTACGCAACGGATTAAAACCTGTAATGTAATAATGCATTACTACCCCTGATTCAAAGAGTTTTGAAGTAAAATCGAGATTTCTTGCCTGGAATGCGGGTTTTGAAGCATTGTCATCATTTCCACTCAGTGTTGTGATCTTTGAAGTGAAATTTATTGAAAAGTAATTACCCATTGGAACACCCACCTGCAATCCTACTGCAGGGTGAACTTCAGAAAGGTGAATGAGCTTATGAGAAAGATCTCCATTATAAACCGCAGCGCCTGCAAAAATTCCTGCTTCAATATATTGAGCGAAAGAAGTTGTAAATAATCCGGCCGAGATGAAAAGTGTGTAAAGTATTTTGAGCATGGTCATGTTTTATAAACATACCCTGTAACCAAAATGCTGCCAACAGCAACAAACATTGCATTTCCCTTTATAAATTCACCAATAGTGGGGATGTCATCAAGGCGTTTAGATGCTTTTTTGAATAGAATGTCATATTGAAATGTAGACCTGAATGGGTACAAAGTGTAGAAAATGTCAGCAAAGGCTAGCGCAGGTTTTTCGGACAGCCCATCTTTTTTCGGGAAGATTTCAATCCGTTTGTTTTTCCGTTACCGTCTTCTTTGTAAGTGTTTTTCTGGAGATCCCATCGCAACAAGTCGAAATTGTAGGATACTGTAATGCCTGAAAATATGTACCAGTCAAGGTCATCAGGGTCTCCTCTGTATTTGCTGTCATCTGGTTCAAACCCCTCACCATAAATAGTTTCATCCATCCTGTTTGAAAGTTCCCACGAAAGCTCCCCGTTTTCTGCTATTAATATTTCTTTAGCTATATAGGTTGAACTAACATCATCCAGGTAATCAGTAAAAGTTTTACGCCAACCCATTTCTAACGCTACATTCCAATGTTCTGTAATTGATCCTTTAAAACCAAGCCCCATTGGGAAAGAAAAACTCATCAGTTTGTATTTGTCCCTGTCGGGATAGGCTGAAGTTCCCTGCCCTTCTGTTCCTAAAGGCTGCAGGTCATACCATTGGCCCTCATAAAAAGCCTGAGGGTTAAAATGAAAAACTCCAAAGCCAATAAAAGCATAAGGCGAAAGCAATTTTTTTCTTGAGTGAGGGTCAAAGCCTGTAAGGTTTATTTCTGCAAAAGTTGACAATTCCCAAATTTCTGAGCGGAAACTTAGGTTTCTGCGCAGTCGCCATTCATTTTTTGAATTTTTATCATCTCCCGAGATCTCACCATAATAACCGCTTATCTTAAGGCTTGCGTATTTATTAAAATTGAATTTTGTGAAATAGCCATATGCCAGATGGGTTTCCTTGGGAGTAAACGCAAAAGGTGCAAGGTCGCCCTGGTAATTACTTGCCCCCCCAAACAATCCAACCTCAAAGTATTGTGCATTACCAGTGCTACAAATACATACTAACAGTATGGTGGTAATTGAGCGCATTATTACAGGTTCATTGTGTGATGAGTGAAGACACGGGAAGCTACTGTGTCGTTGTATGAGGAAAGTAAATTCTTTCCAAATGTAGAATAAAAACTAATTTAAACAAAAGTAGAATCCTATAATATATGCACCTGTGACTGGAAAACTGCCCTATTTCTGTGTAGTTTTGTTTATGTTACTTTGCAGATATGAAGTCAAAAAGCATAGCGACGTTACTCTCCATCTTTTTTGGTAGCGGTGGTGTTCAAAGGTTTTATCTCGGACAAAACAACAGGGGGTGGCTATATATATTATTGTTATGGTTCTTCCTGCCTGCTGTAGTATGGGCAATAAAAACTTACACAGGGTTCTTTTATTGGGAAGCACTTTTTTTCGGATGGATCGCCTTGCTTTTTTTAGTTCATATTGGCGAGTGCATCTATTTTATTTCATTAAGTAGAGAGAAATTTAAACTGGCGGATAAAAGCAAAGGTAATACCTGGCTGCTAACAATCTTTTCTCTAGTTATAACATCTGTTTTGGCTTACGGAGTTTTCTACCTTTTCTCCCTCAATAGTGATATCGATATTGACAAGGCTGAACCTGAATTTTCGATTTCATCAATGGAATATTCTCAAAGTTTATTTTCTGATGAAGAAGCATTCAGAAAAAAATATGCAAACAAAGTATTGCAAGTAGACGGAAAGGTCTCTTCAACAGGGATGGATTTTTCAGAAGGAAATTTTCTTATCCTTGAATCTGCTCAAAACACTTCAATTGACTTGAAATGTTTTTTTAATAGTGCCCATCAATCACAATTATTAGATATTTCAAAAGGGATGTTGGTTACCCTTAAAGGCGTTTGTAATGGCAGATTTTTAGAGAATTGTTCAATTATGGATAAAAAACCAGCTCCAGAAATGCCAGTTCCAGTTGATACTTCAACTATTCAAACCGACTCAATAAAATTATTGTATAAAAAATGAATCTTTCTTCAAAATTGATGGAGCAGGCTGTGCAGGAATTTGCAAAATTTCCCGGCATTGGAAAAAAAACGGCCCTCAGGTTGGTATTGCATCTGCTGAAACAAAATGAAGATTCCGTGCAGCAATTTATAGCAGCTGTCAACAACTTAAAACACGGGATTCATTTTTGTAAAAACTGTTTCAACATAGCAGATGATGTTTTATGCAGCATTTGCGCCAATCCTGCCAGAGACAATACAACAATTTGTGTAGTGGAAAATATCCGTGACCTTATTGCCATTGAAAGTACGAACCAATACCGGGGGAAATATCATGTGCTGGGGGGCGTTATATCACCTATTGAAGGTATTGGGCCAGAGCAATTACAAATTGAAAGTTTGCTGAAAAAACTCCACAACGGAAATGTGAAAGAAACTATTATGGCGCTGAACCCTACAATTGAAGGAGATACAACGGTTTTTTATATCACAAAAAAAATCAGCAATCCGAATTTGAGGATTACAACAATTGCCAGGGGGATTTCTTTTGGCGGGGAGTTGGAATATGCTGATGAACTTACGTTAGCAAGGAGTCTTGCTACGAGATTGCCCTACGAGAAAATGATCCAGCAAAAAGAAGAATGAAACTTTCTATCGTTATCGTAAACTACAATGTAAAATATTTCCTTGAGCAGGCAATCTTTTCCGCATTACGAGCTTCAGAAAAAATCCAGTCAGAAATTATTATAGTTGATAACAATTCATCTGATGGAAGTGTTGAGTTCATAGAAAATAAATTTTCTCAAGTGTCTATTATTGCCAACAAAAAAAATACAGGCTTTTCTGTTGCGAATAACCAGGGCATCAGCATTGCAAAAGGAGAATACATTTTACTATTGAACCCGGATACTGTTGTGCAGGAAGATACGTTTGAAAAGTGCATCGCATTCATGGATGCACACCAGGAGGCCGGAGGGTTAGGTGTTAAAATGATAGATGGCAAAGGCAATTTCCTCCCTGAAAGTAAACGGGCGTTTCCGAGCCCGCAAGTAGCTTTCTACAAGGCTTTCGGTTTGGCTGCACTCTTCCCAAAGTCTAAGATTTTTGGAAAATATCATCTTGGCTATTTAGATGAAAATGAAACACACAAGGTTGATGTGCTTGCCGGTGCATTCATGTTCATCAGGAAAAGTGTGCTCGACAAAATTGGTTTGCTTGATGAAACATTTTTTATGTATGGTGAAGATATTGACCTGAGTTATCGCATTGTAAAAGCCGGGTACATAAATTATTATTTTGCTGACACACAAATTATTCACTATAAAGGAGAGAGTACAAAAAAAACAAGCTTGAATTATGTGAAAATGTTTTATAACGCCATGAAAATTTTTGCTCAAAAACATTTCACCGGAACTTATGCAGGAGTTTTCATCGCCCTGCTCAATCTTGCAATTTATGTGCGGGCATTTTTTGCTTTAATAGCAAGAGTGATAAAGAAAATTTCAACACCACTGCTGGATGCAATATTCATTTTTGCAGGCATGTTCCTGATAAAAGAATACTGGGAATATTATGTGCGTTATATTGATGGAGGAGAATATCCTGCTGAATATTTATTTATTAATGTGCCCATGTATATTTTTTTCTGGATCATAAGCATTTATTTCAGCGGCGGGTATGATAAAAATGCAAACACGATTAAAATTATCAGGGGAATTTTCTGGGGCACACTGGTAATTTCTGCATGGTATGGATTTCTTCCCGAGCACTATCGTTTTTCAAGAGGGATGATCGTTGCAGGCGCTGCATGGACAACGTTCATTTTACTTGCTGCAAGATTTTTTACGCATTTTATCAAACACAAAAATTTTCGTTTTGGTGAAGAGGAAAATAGAAGGATATTAATTGTTGGCGGGGAAACAGAAACAAACCGTGTGCAAAAATTATTGCAGGGCATGCAGATGGGTGATACAGTGTTGGGAATTGTTTCCAGCGACAAAACACTTCATGTGGATGTAATTGGAAATATAGAACAACTGCAGGACATCACAGAAATTTATAAAGTCAACGAAATTATTTTCTGCTCAAAAGACATTTCCGTGAAAGAGATCATGCACTGGATGTTGCACATCGGCTCGCAACCGGATTATAAAATTGTAGCTGATCAAAGTATGAGTATTGTTGGTAGCAATTCAAAAAATTCTGCAGGCGATCTTTACACAGTTGATATTGAATTGAAAATTGTAGGATCAGAAGCAAAAAGAAACAAAAGATTTTTTGATGTGCTTTTCTCCGTGTATTTGTTCAGCACTTTCCCAATTCAATTTCTTTTTGTAAAAAACAGGATCGGTTTAATCAAAAATATTTTCCTGGTGATCATGAATAAAAAAAGCTGGGTAGGCTACAGTATGAAAAATGGAAAGAGCGAAGAATTGCCTGAAATTAAACCAGGCGTTTTATCTCCCCCGCATAATTTCCCCGGAAAAAAAATTGATAGATCTACCATTGACAGGCTGAACAAGCTCTATGCAAAAAATTATTCTGTGCATCATGATTTTGAAATTATTTTCAAAAGCTATTCAAAGCTTGGCAATTAACTGCAGTAATGCCGGTTATTTCTTTTCTTTATCGTCGTCGCCTATTTTAATGTCAACTTTATTATCACCATCTTTCACTTCCACACTTCCACCTTTCTTGTCAACATCAATGGTAACATCTGTGCCATCATCTTTTTTCACTTCCACTTTTCCGCCATCACCTGCTTCCACAGTTACTGATGTTCCCTTGTCTTCCGTTTGTTCAGTTTGAGGTTCCATTTCCTCGTCCGTTGTTTTTTCTTTTTTTCCTGCGCAGGCAGCCACCATTAAAAAGGTTACTGCAAGTAAAATACATTTCAAATTTTTGATCATTATATTTTTGTTTTGAGATCAAAGCTACAAACAAAAAGATTTATAAAACGGAGAATATTTTTTGTGATATCAATGATTCACCCATCACTTTCCTATTTTTGCATGTATGCAGAGTAATACATTTTACAGGACACATCATTGCGGCGAATTACGCTTAACAGATGTTGGAAAAGAAATTACACTATCAGGTTGGGTAAATATTACCCGTGATCTCGGTGGAATGACCTTCGTTGATCTGCGGGACAGGCATGGCATCACACAACTTGTATTCAACATGGAAACAAATTCTGCTTTATGCCTTGAAGCAAGAAAACTCGGACGGGAATATGTAATTCAGGCGAAAGGAAAAGTTGCTGAACGTTCTAACAAAAACGCAAATATTGCAACAGGAGACATTGAAATACTTATGAATGATATTACGATATTGAATACAAGTGAACTTCCACCTTTTACAATGGATGATGAAACTGATGGTGGCGAAGAATTGCGCATGAAGTATCGCTATCTTGATCTGCGCAGGCCACAAATGCAAAAGCGATTAATGATGCGGGCGAATATGCTGAAAGCCGTTCGGGAGTATTTAGACGCAGAAGGTTTTGTTGATATTGAAACACCAAATTTAATAAAGTCAACTCCTGAAGGCGCAAGGGATTTTATTGTTCCTTCAAGATTACAACCCGGGTTATTTTACGCCCTGCCTCAAAGCCCGCAAATACTAAAACAACTCCTGATGGTAAGTGGCATGGATCGTTACTATCAAATAGCAAAATGTTTTCGGGATGAAGACCTGCGGGGAGATCGCCAGCCTGAGTTTACACAAATAGATTGTGAGATGAGTTTTGTGCGGCAGGAAGATGTGTGGGCGATGTTTGAGGGAATGACAAAATACGTTTTCAAAAAAGCAAAGAATGTCGAGTTGCCCGATTTTAAAAGATTACCTTACTTAGATGCAATTAAGTATTACGGAACAGACAAGCCTGACTTGAGGTTTGATTGTAAAATAGTTGACCTGAATGATGCAGTAAGCGGAAGTGAATTTGCCGTTTTTAATAATGTTATTTCAAGTAATGGATTGATTGCCGGAATCAATGCAACGGGTTGCAGCGAATATTCAAGAAAACAAATTGATGAACTCACGGAATTTGTAAAAGCTCCGCAAAGAGGAGCAGGCGGGCTGATTCATGTAAAATTCAATGCCGATGGAACTGTGAAGTCTTCCATTGATAAATTTTTCAGCGAAGAAAAACTAAAAGAGATCGGAAAGTTATTTGACACAAAACCGGGCGATTTGATTTTCATCGTTGCGGATAAAACAACTAGAACAAGGAAAGTATTGGGCGATCTAAGATTAGAACTTGCGAAAAAACAAAACTGGATAAACAAAGATGCATGGAGTGTTTTCTGGGTGGTGGATATGCCTTTGTTTGAACCCAATGAAGAAACCGGGGAACCCGTTTTTGCGCATCACCCGTTCTGCATGCCGCATCCTGACGACCTGCAGTATATGGACTCCGAACCTTTGCGGGTACGGGCGCAGAGTTATGACATGGTGATGAACGGCAATGAAATTCTGAGCGGAAGTATCCGGATACATGATAAGAAATTACAAGAAAAAATATTTACCATTCTGGGCTTCAGTGAAGCAGAAAAAGAAAAACGTTTCGGCTTCATGGTAAATGCATTTCAATACGGCGCCCCACCGCATGGAGGTTGTGCATTCGGTTTCGACAGATGGGTGATGCTTATGTGCGGAGGTGAAACTATCAGGGATGTAATTCCATTTCCGAAAAATAATGCAGGCAGGGATGTAATGATGGATGCACCGGGCGAGGTGGATGAAAAACAATTGGAGATGGTGGGAGTGAAGTTGAAGTGATTTAATTTTCAATACCCTCTAACTCTTTCGCCGGATCCCAAAATAATTTTTCAAAATCCACCACTTTATCATCTTTCACTTTTATTTTTTCTTTCTCTAGCAATTCTTGCATTAATGTTGGAGTTTTAAAATGATGTTTGCCGGTGAGCATGCCGTTGCGGTTTAATACCCTGTGCGCCGGTACTTTGGGTTTTACATCAGGTACAGCATTCATCGCCCAGCCCACCATTCTTGCGCTTAGCCCTGTGCCGAGATATTTTGCAATAACACCGTAGCTTGTAACCCTTCCTTTAGGGATGAGCCTCGCCACCTGCCACACCATCTCAAAAAAATTTTCTTTGTCAAAAACTTTCAGCGCAGAAAGTTTACCTCCTTTTACTTCAGGTTCTTTCGTTGGTTTTTCTTTTTTCTTTTTCAATTTTATCTTTTGAAGAATTCAAATCAAATTTGCTGAAAATATTAGCATTCACATAATTCACCTATTTAACCATGTCTTTGAAAATTAAAGCCGGATCTATTACAAACTTAACCGATGCAAGATTTTTTGCAAGCTATGGTGTTGATTATATCGGTTTTTGTTTTGATCCGCTTTCTCCCAATTATATTTCACCACAACAGGCGCTTGCCATCAAAGGCTGGTTACACAATGTAAAAATAGTTGCGGAGTTTGCAAACCAGGACGCAGAAAATATACAAGGCATGATAGATTTTTTGCAGCCGGATGTTATTGAATGCAAAAGTTCTGAGTTTGGATTTCTGAATTTTGAATTGCCAGGTATTCTGAAATGCTCATTCAATGATTTGAAAAGCATTTCTGAAGGAAATTATTTGTTTGTTTTAATAGATGATTATAACGGAGAAGACATCTCTACCGTCAAACATTCAGTTATGATAAATATAACTGAAAAACAAAATGACTTTCTGAATACAAACATTTCTGCAGTTCAAATAAAGGGAACACCCGAAAGCGAAGTCGGAGTAAAAAATTATGATGAACTTGCTGAGTTATTGCAACAAATGATAGAAAGGTAAATTTATTTTATTTGCATCTCACCACTGAAATTGGATATATTTAATTTTTTTACCCTCTGCTAAATGCATTTTCTCATAATACGTTTTTATTTCAAGAAATGGGTGAAACAGTTCTTTACTATAAATATCATCCTGAGCATAAAGCAATTTTAAATGATGTTGTCGGATTGTATCCAGTGTAAATTCGTAGAGTGTTTGGTCATCTGTTTTTAGATGCATAATACCACCGGGTTTTAAAATGCCTTTGTAATAATTTAAAAACCGTTCACTTGTTAATCGTTTTTGATCCTTGCCTTTTTTCAAATGTGGGTCGGGGAAAGTAATCCAGATCTCACTCACTTCATCTTTTTCGAAGAAAGTAGAAATGATATTTATATCTGTACGCAGAAAAAAAGTATTAGAAATTTTTTCGTCCAGAGCTCGCTTGGCGCCCCTGTGCATCCTGTTCCCTTTCACATCAACACCAATAAAATTTTTGGATTTATCAGCAATTGCCATTTCACAAGTGTATTCACCTTTTCCACAGGCGAGCTCAAGTACAATTGGGTTATTATTTTTAAATATATCAGAATTCCATTTTCCTTTCGGGTCAACAATTTCCTTTTTATGGTTTACAACAACCGGATGGAGGAAATTAAAATTCTGCAACACATTTTCGAAAGTATCCAGTTCAGCAAAACGTTGTAATTTGCTTTTACGCATGCAGCAAAAATAATTCGCTTAAATGCAAATGTTAAGTAGCCTGTATTTGCACAATGTATAATTAATTCCTACTTTTCGCACACAACTACACTCTTTTATGGCTAATAATTCTCTGTTTCGCAGAAAATCTCTGGAATCTGTAATAAAGAATATTGATGTAGCAGATGATCTTCACTTCGAGCAACATGCTTTGAAGAGAACATTGTCAGCCAGGGACCTTACATTTTTTGGGATAGCTGCCATTATTGGTGCAGGAAGTTTTAGCAGCCTCGGGGCAGCAATTTTTAACGGGGGACCAGGAGTAGTTGTATTATTCATCATCACTGGAATTGCCTGCGGTTTTACCGCCTATTGTTATTCGGAATTTGCTTCCAGAATCCCGGTTTCAGGAAGCGCTTATACTTATGCATACACCAGTTTCGGGGAAGTGTTTGCATGGATCATTGGCTGGGCTTTGATCATGGAATACTCAATCGGGAATATTTATGTTGCTTTCAGCTGGAGTGATTATTTTACTTCTTTCCTCGAAAAATGTAATATCCATTTATCTGATTATTTAACATGCAGCTACCTGGAGGCTAAAAAATTATTTACAGAATATTCAGCTACAATTTCAATAGCCGAACCCATGACTTTAACATCAGCCCAAAATGAATTGAAAAATGCATGGGAGTCAGCGCCAATGATTGGCGGATTAAAGATCATTTTTGATCTGCCTGCCTTTATGATAAATATTTTTATTACCATGCTGGTTTATGTCGGTGTGAAGGAAAGTAGAAATTTCAGCAATGTGATGGTGGTGTTAAAACTTGCAATTGTGATGCTGGTAATTTTAGTAGGCGGTGCTTTACTCTTTTCAAACGGTTTGACTTTTAACTGGACACCGGAGAATGAGGAAGCAGTAAAATCATTTATGCCCAATGGATTTGGAGGAGTGATGATGGCAATTAGCGGTGTGTTCTTCGCATACATCGGGTTTGATGCTGTGAGTACGATGGCAGAAGAAGCCAAAAACCCACAAAGAGATTTACCAAGAGGAATGATTTTATCACTTGTCATTTGTACAGCAGTGTATATTTTACTCACCCTTGTGTTAAGCGGCGTTGTGAATTACAAAAACTTTGATGGAGTGGGAGACCCGCTTGCATTTATTTTTGAAGAACAAAATTTGAATCTCGGCTGGATGCAGATATTAGTTTCCATTTGCGCAGTTATTGCCATGACAAGTGTGTTGCTTGTTTTTCAACTCGGCCAGCCCCGCATCTGGATGAGTATGAGCCGGGATGGCTTGTTGCCGAAAAAATTCAATACCGTTCACCCGAAATATAAAACTCCATCTTATGCAACAATAATTACAGGCTTAGTAGTTGGCATCCCACTTTTATTTACTGATAAAACTTTTGTGCTTGATTTCACCAGCATCGCAACATTGTTTGCATTTGTATTAGTTTGCGGAGGCGTTTTATTGATACCAAGAAGGGAAAAAGAAAAAGGCCGCTTTCATATGCCTTATATAAATGCAAAATTTATTTTCCCCATCGTAGTAGTTGGTTTTTTCATTCTTTTCTGCGCTGTGAATCAGAATTATATTCAAAACTTATTTTCAGCAAAAACAACGTATAGTATATCCACCATTATCTTTTGGATTATTGCCTTCATGCTGGCTCTTTATGCATTCCTAAAAAACTGGAGTTTAATACCCCTCATGGGATTGACCACATGTCTATATCTATTAACCGGTATGACTGCAAAAAATTGGCTCTGGTTTACAGTGTGGCTTGCAATTGGGCTGATAATTTATTTTCTGTATGGCAGGAAGAATAGTAAATTAAATACAAATTAGTCATTCAGGCATCATTTTCGTTTAGCGCAAACAAATCATAACTCCCTCATGACTAGCATCTTTGCGAAACATTTTTATCTTTAAGCCACTTTAAAAATCAAACAGCATGAGCCAGACAACTAAAGTGAAACACCCAAAAGGCCTATGGGTGTTATTCTTAACAGAGATGTGGGAACGTTTCGGGTATTATTTAATGCTCGGAATTTTTTCATTATATATGATAGACAGTGTTGAAAATGGAGGTATGGGTTTTAGCGGTGTTAAAAAATCTGATGTTTACGGTACATACATAGGCCTTGTTTATCTCACACCATTTATTGGGGGATTATTAGCAGATAGATTACTTGGGTACAGACGCTCCATTTTTCTTGGAGGAAGTTTAATGGCTCTTGGGTATATCGGCTTATCACTTCCGGGAGAAACAATATTTTATATTTCTCTCCTGTTAATCATTCTTGGAAATGGTTTTTTCAAACCGAATATTTCAACTCTAGTGGGTAACCTCTATAATGATGACCGTTACCGTGAGAATAAAGATGCGGGGTACAATATTTTTTACATGGGTATTAATGTCGGAGCCTTCATTTGCAATTTTGTTGCGGCTTACATGCGCATCAACTATGGTTGGGGATGGGCTTTTGCCGTTGCAGGTATTGGAATGATCATTGGGCTCATCATATTTGCAACGGGCACAAAACATATAAGACATGCCGATGTACTGAAGCCCACAAAACCAGGCGATATCGGGACGGGAAATATTCTTGCAGCAGTATTATTACCAATGTTTGGTTTCGGGGTACTGGGTTACATAATCCCGGGAAATTTATTCGGTACAGATACAAACGATGCATTTATTTTCGGATGCTTACCAGTTATTGCATTTTTCATTTACTTAATGTTTAAATCTGATAAAGAAGATCGAGGGCCCATTGCAGCATTACTAAGTGTATATGCATGTATTGTAATATTCTGGGCAGTGTTTCATCAGAATGGTGATGCACTAACTGTGTGGGCCGAAGAATACTCTGACCGTGAAATGCAAAGCAGTGTAGCTAATGTGGCTGAAACAGTTGGTATGGCGCAAACAGTAAATTTTCATCCTTCAGTAGAAATGAATGACGAAGAATTTAAAAGTTACATTGGAGGACTTGCTGCACAAAAAGACAGTTTAACGGCAGCAGGAAATACAGAAGCTGCAAAAGCACTATCTGATGAAATAAAAATCAGAACAGATTCACATAAATATTTTGAAAACCTTCCGGCCGCAGACAAACCGGTACCCGGGGGTGATTTGAAATTGTATTCAACTGAATTATATCAAAGTATTAACCCTTTTTGGGTAGTAGTTTTAACTCCTGTAGTTGTAGGTATCTTCGGATTTATGAGAAGAAGAGGAAAGGAACCGACCACCCCTACAAAAATTGCGATTGGTTTGGTAATTACTGCACTAAGCGCCCTGGTAATGGTGGCTGCAGTAAAATCAACAAATCTTGATAACGACAAAGCAAGTAGTATGTGGTTAATAGCATCTTATGGAGTCATTACAATTGGAGAATTGTGTTTATCACCGATGGGATTATCTCTAGTAAGTAAGTTGTCACCACCGAGGTTAACTGCACTTATGATGGGTGGATTTTTCCTTTCAACATCTTTTGGAAATAAACTGGCAGGAATCCTCTCAAGCAATTTTGAAACAACAGACGATAAAGGCGGTTTCTTCTTCACAAACTTTATATTAGTAATGATAGCTGCAGTTATGTTGTTTTTATTATTAAAGTGGTTGAACAGAATAATGCGGGAGAAAGGAGTGAGTTAATGGTACAAATAGTTTATACGTAAATAGAAATATCTAAATAAAAAACATCATGAGCCAACCGTTAGATGCACAACTAAATGAAAACATAAAACCTGTTGATCCGGAACTGGAGAAAATTCAAAACTTTTCCGGAAAATTCCCAAAACAAATCTGGTATCTTTTCTTCAGCGAAATGTGGGAACGCTTTAGTTTCTACGGTATGCGGGGCATGCTTACTTTTTTCATGATCAATGAATTGTTTATGAAAGATGAGGTAGCAAACCTGCAATACGGCGCCACTCAAGCTTTTGTATATGCTTTTACTTTTATCGGAGGAATGTTCGCTGATAAAATACTCGGTTTCAGAAAATCACTTTTCTGGGGCGGGCTTTTGATGATTACCGGTAGCATTATCCTGGCTATTGACCCTCATAAATTTTTCTTTCTAGGCATCAGCTTCAACATTATTGGAACAGGTTTTTTTAAACCCAATATTTCTACCATGGTTGGCGGATTGTACAAAGACGGTGATATAAGAAGAGATGCAGGTTTTTCATTGTTCTATTCTGGAATTAACCTCGGGGCATTGCTTGGTGGTTACATCTGTATTGCTGTAGGCAAGGGTACAATGCTTGGAACTGTTATCCCCCAAGACCTAACTTGGAATTTTGCTTTTGGAATTGTTGCTGTGGTTATGACAATCAGCTTGCTCACATTCACAAATACAAGACATAAAATGGGTCCTATTGGCTTGTCTCCACTGAGAGATACAAGTGTTCCGGGGAATAAGATTAAAGCAGAAAAGAAATGGTATGAATACATGGTATATGTAGTAGCACTTGCTGCAATACCTCTCATCATGAAAATGGTAGCAACCCCAAGGTATGTAGATTGGTTCATGTATATTGTTGGGCCTTTTAGTTTATTGTTTTTGTTTTATGAAATGAGTAAACACTCAACGGTAGAAGTAAAAAAACTTTTTGCTGCCCTTTGTTTTATTATATTTTCCGTTTTGTTTTGGGCAATTTTTGAACAAGCAGGAGGATCACTCTCCATCTTTGCGGCCAATAACTTAAGTAATGAAATTCTAGGTTTTGTCAAACTTGACCCGAATGGATGGAATAATTCAGCCAACTCATTGTTCGTAATCATTTTTGCTCCATTGTTGGGTATTTTGTGGATTGCAATGGCAAATAGGAAAATTGAACCTAACACAGTAGTAAAATTCGGCTTAGGGTTTTTATTTCTTGGTGCTGCCTTTTATATTTTTTATGCAACAAGATTTTTTGCAAATACAGAAGGCATCGCTTCCCTGGATGTTTTTACTGTAGCCTACTTTGTAGTGACACTGGGTGAGTTATGTTTATCACCCATAGGTTTATCTATTATGACTAAACTTTCTCCAATGAGATTGCAAGGATACATGATGGGTATGTGGTTTCTTGCAAGTGCTTATGGACAATATGTTGCAGGGTTATTTGGTGCGAGCATCGCATCAGATGTTGAATCAGCTTCAAACGTAGATAAGCTTATGATTTATACTGAAGGCTATAAAGACATGGCAGTCTATGCAGTTATTGCAGGGGTTGTTTTGATAATAATTTCACCCTTTATCAGGAAGCTGATGGGTAGCACAAAATAAAGAAAGGAAAGTTTTCAGAACCTGCTGATGGACTAAGTCATCAGCAGGTTTTTTATTTTCTACTTTTGCAAACTTCACATGGAGTTAATCGGATATATCTGTGCAGTTATAGTTGGAGTATCACTTGGCGTACTAGGTGCCGGTGGGTCTATTCTCACCATCCCCATCCTGATTTATTTATTTAAGATTGACCCTCTGCATGCCACAACTTATGCTTTTTTTATTGTCGGCACTACAGCATTAGTTGGGGCTATTGAAAATATCAGGAAGGGAAATGTTCAGATTATGCCGGCTATCTATTTTGCAATAACGGGTAGTATTGTTATTTACATAATCAGAAATTATGTATTACACAATATCCCTGATGTATTATTCTCTGTATATAATATCATCATAACAAAAGATATTTTTATCCTTCTCTTTTTCGCTGTGGTGATGGCAATAGCGGGAATTTCAATGATCCTACAATCCCGAAGAAATGTTTCGGGTGAAAAAACATTGAGTCATGTTAGTGTACCAAAACTCATTGCATTAGGATTCCTTGTAGGCGTAATTGTTGCATTTGCGGGAGTTGGTGGTGGTTTTTTAATTACTCCTGCACTTACTTTGTTTGCCGGGCAGAACATTAAAAAAGCAATAGGTACATCACTTTGTATCATTAGTTTAAATTCATTCACAGGGTTCTTTTCATCGTTTCATTTACATGATGGGACGGATTGGGGGTTTTTATTCCTGTTTGTTCTCCTCACCGGAGCAGGCGTTTTTGCAGGTATGTATATTACTAGGAGAATTGATAGTATGAAAATGAAACGAATCTTCGGATGGTTTGTATTGGCAATGAGTGTTTTTATACTTGCAAAAGAACTATTTTTGAAAATGTAAAGTTTAAGTTGTGTTTAAAATCAACAAGATGCGAAAAAAAATGCTGGTAATAACGGTTCTATTTCTGATCCTTGCTGTTTTTCTCACAATCAAAAATATAAAGGCGCAAACACATGTAGATAATAAAGCTTATGATGTAATGCTTTCTACTTTGCTCAAACACAGCGTTCCTGAAATTTCTGTTGACTCGCTTCAAAAAAACCCCAATAGTTTATTGCTTGATACAAGAGCAAAACCTGAATTTGACGTAAGCCACCTGCAAAATGCACGATGGGTTGGATACGATGAATTTGACCTGTATGTAGTTGATAGTCTTGAAAAGAACACCCCAATAGTAGTGTATTGTTCAGTAGGTTATCGTAGTGAAAAAATTGCCGAAAAACTCGTAAACGCAGGATTTACTGATGTACAAAACCTGTACGGCGGCATTTTTGAATGGGTAAACAACGGGTATCCAATAGTTGACCAGCAAGGTATGCCAACTCAAAAAATACATGCCTATTCAAAATCATGGGGCGTATGGCTAAAAAAAGGTGAGAAGGTATATTGACTTTTTAATGATGATCAACCAGTTTCATACACCTGAATTACTAGAAGAAATTAAAAACTCTGCAATTGTAAAACAATTCCCGGCCGAAACAGAGATTATCAGTGAACACAGTCACATTAAAGTTATCCCAATAGTAAATAGTGGTTTGATAGGCGTTTATCAAACTGAGGCTGACGGAAAAGAAATACTTGTTTATTACATTTCACCTGGCGAAAGTTGTATCATGAGTTTTCTTTCAGGCATGCATAATAGTACAAGTAAAATAAAAGCCATTGCTGAGGAAGACTGTGAGCTTATGCTCATTCCTATAGAAAAGGTGAGCGAATGGGTTAGCAAGTATAAAGAGTGGAATATTTTCGTATTTGATCTGTATAATAAACGGTTTGAAGCGCTTCTGGAAGTTTTAAATGAGATTGCATTCCAAAATATGGATGAAAGGGTTATTCGTCATTTGCAGAGAAGGGGTGAAGTATCTAACACAAAAACCCTCCGGATTACGCATCAGCAAATAGCTGATGAACTCGGTTCAAAAAGAGAAGTCATTTCCAGGATTCTCAAACAGCTCGAAAAGCAAGGGAGCATAGAACTGCAACGTAACAAAATTTTGCTTTTGTAACAATTATCACAGTTTATTTTTTTTCCTTGTTGGACCTTTGTATTCTAAAATCAATAAATTATGACAAAAAACATGGGTTCAGCGGATAAAACAATTCGTATTTTAGTCGCTATTGCGGTGATTATTTTGTATTTTGCTAATGTAATAAGCGGTACAGTTGCCATCATCTTGTTGGCACTTGCAGCAATTTTTATAGTAACAAGTTTCATAGGCACATGCCCGCTGTATTTACCTTTCGGGATAAGCACTTTGAGGAAAAGAAAAAACGCTTGAAAAATGCTTGAATTTTTGAAAAAAATTTTCAGCCCGGCTTCTGTACCTGATTATCAATTATTGATGCAAAAAGGAGCATCCATAGTGGATGTTAGAACGAAGGAAGAATTTGCAGGCGGGCATATACGAAACTCAATAAATATTCCCCTGCAGGTTCTTGAAAAAAATTTATCAAAGCTTCCAAAAGATAAACCTGTAATCACATGTTGTGCATCAGGAATGAGAAGTGCCAGTGCTAAAAGAATTTTTATCGCCAAAGGGTACACTGAAGTGTTTAATGGCGGTAGTTGGATACATTTGCAAAAAAAGATATAATGCATAAAGTAACATTTAGAAGAATAAAATGGCTATATCCTGTTTTTCTTCTTTATATATTCCTCTTTACCGCTTGTAAAGATTCCAGTTCACAAACCGGCCCGGATGGTATCATAAAAGATATGCATGCGGAGGAATTTTCTAAGACAATAACAAATGAACTTGTTCAATTAATAGATGTAAGAACTCCTGAAGAGTTTCAAAAAGGATATATTGCAGGAGCTCAACTCATCAATTATAATGATGCTTCCTTCAGCGAAAAAATAGCATCGCTTGATAAATCCAAAGCAGTGTATGTGTATTGCGCCTCAGGTATAAGAAGCAGTAAGGCTTCCAAAATCATGAAAGAGGCTGGTTTTTCTGAAATATATAACCTTGTGGGTGGGTTTAATGGGTGGATATCTGCTCAACTCCCCTTTGAAAAAGAATAACCGGTCTCATGCACTATTGGGATATTTTCATTGAATCTTTCAGTAGCTACTGGAATTATTTAAACCATGAAATAACCCATCCATCCTGGAGTAATTACTTTTATATACTAATTGGGGTAAGCCTGTTTTTTTGGCTTTGGGAAATATTATTCCCCTGGCGTAAAGAGCAACCCGCATTAAGAAAAGATTTTTTTCTTGACGGGTTTTATATGTTCTTTAACTTCTTTTTGTTCTCCCTGGTGGGTTTTTATGCAATTTCAAATGTTGCTACCGAATTTTTCAATGACCTATTATTAGTTGTTGGCATCAGGAATGGGATTGCAATTGAAATACAACAACTTCCCTTCTGGATGAAAATAATTTTTGCGTTTATTTTTAAAGATTTTATACAGTGGAACATTCACAGGCTGCTGCATAAAAACAAGTTCCTCTGGCAATTTCATAAAGTTCATCACAGTGTAAAACAAATGGGCTTTGCGGCACATCTCCGTTTTCACTGGATGGAAAATGTTGTTTATAAAACCTTGCAATACATTCCGCTAGCTATGTTGGGTTTCGGCATTAATGAATATTTACTGGCAAATGTGCTTGCATTAGTAATCGGTCATTTTAATCATGCAAACATCAATTTCCCCTTGGGCCCTTTGAAGTATATTTTGAATAATCCGCAAATGCATATTTGGCATCATGCAAAACATATTCCTTCCAGATACAGGTACGGCGTAAACTTTGGGTTAAGCCTGAGTGTATGGGATTATCTATTTAAAACCAATTTCATACCTTCTAATGGAAGGGATATTGAATTGGGTTTTCCCGATGATGAAAAATTCCCGGGGCATTTTATAAGCCAGGAACTCTATCCACTTTCTAAGAAGTAACATCCTTCAGTAGCATCGCAACTCAGTAACTCTTTTTATATTTGCTGCATGCAGGCAAAATATAAACGTATTCTCCTAAAACTCAGCGGGGAAGCACTGATGGGAAACCAGAACTACGGTATTGACCCAAAACGATTACAGGATTATGCTTCAGATATAAGGGAGATCATTGATATCGGAGTGCAAGTGGCAATCGTTATTGGTGGGGGAAACATTTTCAGGGGTATGAGTGGCGAAGGTTCCGGAATAGAACGGGCACAGGGTGATTACATGGGTATGCTTGCAACGGTAATTAATGGCATGGCTCTACAAAGTGCCCTGGAAAATGCTGGGCTTTATACAAGATTGATGAGCGCAATCAAAATTGAACAAATATGCGAACCTTATATCCGTCGCAGAGCCATCCGCCACCTTGAAAAAGGTAGAATTGTAATTTTTGGCGCAGGAACGGGAAACCCATACTTTACAACAGATACTGCAGCTAGTTTGCGGGCGATTGAAATTGAAGCTGATGTGATCTTAAAAGGCACAAGAGTAGATGGGGTATACTCTGCAGATCCTGAAAAAGATAAAGCAGCCACAAAGTTTGAAACAATTTCTTTCCGGGATGTGATTGCAAAAAATCTGAACGTAATGGATATGACTGCATTTACTTTGTGTGAAGAAAATCACTTGCCCATTATTGTTTTTGACATGAACAAAAAAGGCAATCTGAAAAAACTTATAGAAGGAAACAAAGTAGGAACATTAGTGATGAATTGAGAATGAAAAAAGGGAGGGAGCTTATTTAAAAATACTTTCCATCACAAAAAAAATTAGACAATTAATTCAATAATTATGAACGATAAGATACAGGAAGAACTTGATTTTTTGCTTGAGTCAACAAATGAGCACATGCAAAAATCCATTAAGCATCTTGAGACAGAGCTATCACATGTTCGGGCCGGAAGAGCAAATGTGAGCATGATAGAAACTGTTCGGGTAGATTATTATGGGGTGATGTCACCATTAAATCAGGTGAGTAATGTTTCAACACCCGATGCAAGAACAATTGTTATCCAACCCTGGGAAAAGAAAATGCTGGGGGAAATTGAAAAAGCGATCCTGGCGGCAAACATTGGTTTAACCCCTGTAAATAATGGAGAACTGATCAGGCTTATTCTTCCTCCTTTAACGGAAGAAAGAAGAAAGGATCTTGTAAAACAGATAAAACACATGGGCGAAAACACAAAAATTACCATTCGAACCGCCCGGAAAGATGCTAACCTGGAGTTAAAAAGATTGTTAAAGGAAGGACTGCCAGAAGACATGGAAAAAGATAAAGAAGAAGAAATTCAGGAAATGACAAATAAGTATAGCGCCGAAGTAGATAAACACCTTTCAGTAAAAGAACATGAAATTATGACGGTGTAAATGAAAATATACTTTGAAACTCTTATCAAACAGACATGAAATTACTCGAGAATAAAACAGCATTAATAACCGGGGCATCTCGGGGAATTGGAGAAGCAATTGCCGTGAAATTTGCTGAAGCAGGAGCAAATGTCGCTTTCACTTATCTATCAAGTGAAGAAAAAGCGAAAAACCTCGAGGCTAAGCTTAATACCTTCGGTATAAAGGCGAAAGGATATAAAAGTAATGCGGGAGAATATGCAGAGGCAGAAAAACTCATCAGTGATGTGATGGCCGATTTTTCTTCTTTGGAAATAGTTATAAATAATGCAGGTATAACAAAAGACAACCTGATGTTGCGGATGAGTGAAGCAGACTGGGACGCAGTGATGGATATAAATCTGAAGTCTGTTTTTAATATTACAAAACATGCAATGAAACCGATGCTCAAAGCAAGGAAAGGTTCCATCATTAATGTTTCTTCTGTTGTTGGTTTAATAGGCCAGGCAGGGCAGGCGAATTATGCTGCAAGCAAAGCAGGGATTATTGGGTTTACAAAATCTATTGCAAAAGAGTTGGGCTCAAGAAATATAAGATGTAATGCAATAGCTCCCGGGTTTATTGAAACTGACATGACGAATGAGTTGAGTGAAGAATTGAAACAGACTTATTTTAAGTCGATTCCTCTCGGGCGTTTTGGCAAGTCAGAAGAAGTAGCTGATGTTGCTTTGTTCCTGGCAAGTGACCTAAGCAGTTATGTTACCGGGCAAACAATAAGTGTTTGCGGGGCATTAACAACGTAACTGAGGAGTTAAATTCCATTAATTTTTATAAACGCAATGGTTAGCATATAATGCGTTACTCATTCCTGCGTTTTATCTTCGCAATTAAATAACGCTTTGAATTTCCAGATTTTCACTGATTATCCCGCATGGTTTATTTTGCTATGTCTTTTTTGCGGTGCAGTTTATGCCGGGGCTTTATATTTTCGTGAAAAGAAGATTAACTCTGCTATTTCCAGTAAGACAGTAAAAAGTATCCTTGCTTTTTTTCGTTTTGTTGTAGCATCGTCATTAGCATTCCTTTTGCTTGAACCTTACCTGAAATCGAGATACAATGAAACAGAAAAACCCATCGCCATTATTGTCCAGGATAACTCAGAGTCGGCCTCAGAAAACCTGGATACAACTACATATCGGGAGTCTCTAAACAATCTCCAGAGAGAACTATCAGAAAAATTTGAGGTTCGTTTCTATACTTTTGGTGAGAACCTGAGAGAAAATGGAAAAAATAATTTTGCTGAAAAATCAACTGATATTTCTTCGGCACTGTATGAGTTGCAAAATACTTATCAGAACCTGAACGTAGGAAGTATTATTCTCGCAACAGATGGTATTTACAACACGGGCAATAATCCTGTTTATGTGAAAAACAACCTGAATGCTCCTTACTATGCTATTGCGTTGGGAGATACTGTCCCCAAAAAAGACCTCCTTATCAGCCGGGTGCAGCATAACAATATTGTTTACCTCAGGGATAAATTTTCAGTCCGTGCTGAGGTAGAGGCTTTTGCCTGTGAAGGAAGTACTTCAAAACTCAGCATTATAGAGATAGATAAAAACGGGAACACGACCAGAGGGGAACAAAATATTACTATTAACGCAGATCAGTTTTCAGCAGAGGCAGAATTTACACTGGATGCAAACACCCCGGGGATAAGACATTACCGGCTTTCACTTCAAAAAATAGAAGGCGAATTTTCTATTGATAATAATGTAGCGGATGTTTATATAGAAGTATTAGATGCCCGGCAAAAAATATTATTGCTTGCTAATGCCCCCCATCCTGACGTTGCTGCAGTAAAGCAATCTATTGAAACAAATGAAAATTACGATGTTACAGTTGCTTTACCCTTAAACATGCCAGCAAATGTCTCAGAATACAGTCTGTTGATTTTACATAATTTACCATCGATGACAAATCCCATAAAAAATGTTTTGCAGACCATTGAGGAGAAAAGTATTCCTGCCTGGTATATAACTGGTGAACAAACAGATAAAGCCGTTTTTAACAGTTTACAGAATATTGTTAAGATAAATCCCACTGGACCCCCGCCAAATGATGTTACAGCGATGCATGAACTTTCATTTAACCTTTTCACATTTAAACCTGCATCTGCTTCAACATATTCTAAACTTCCACCGCTTGCGGCTTCTTACGGAAAATACAATATTTCTGTGGCTTCGCAGGTTTTGTTTTATCAGAAGATCGGCACAGTAGGTACAAAATATCCGCTTTTTATATACAGCTTGCCAGGGGCGGAAAAAGTTGCTGTGCTTTGCGGAGAAAACTACTATAAATGGCGTATGTATGATTATGTATTGAACAACAATCAAGATGCAACAAATGAATTAGTCAGTAAAACAGTACAATACTTGTCAGCAAAAAACGATAAGAAGCAGTTTAGGGCAATGCTTGCG
>JBJXHH010000192.1:0-4034 GCA_046160675.1 Chitinophagales bacterium | reverse complement strand
TACTGCAGAAGTTCCGGTTACAAATATTTACCGGGATGTGATTTTGAAAGAAGAAGAACTCCCGAAAAAAATGACAGCATACACACCTTGTTTCCGAAGAGAAGCCGGGAGTTATGGAAAAGATGTGCGGGGCTTAAACCGCCTGCACCAGTTTGATAAAGTGGAGATCGTTCAGTTAACACATCCTGATAAAAGTGATGCAACACTGGAAGAGATGGTGAGTCATGTTGAGATGCTGGTAAAAAGTTTGGAATTGCCTTACAGGATTCTGCGACTCTGCGGCGGCGACATGGGCTTTGCTTCTGCTATCACTTATGACTTTGAAGTATTTTCTGCTGCTCAGCAAAAATGGTTAGAGGTAAGTTCTGTTTCCAATTTTGAAACATTCCAGGCAAACCGCTTAAAATGCAGGTTTAAAGATGCCGCTGATGGAAAAAATAAATTGGTGCATACACTGAATGGGAGTGCATTGGCTTTGCCCAGAATTGTTGCGGCCTTACTCGAAAACAATCAAACCCCGGATGGAATAAGGATTCCGAAAATTTTGCAGAATTATACCGGTTTTGAACGAATATCTTAACTTTAGAAAAAATTACATTATGAAAAAGAAAGACCTAAAAAGAACCTCCCTGCAAAAAACATTTTTAACAGTATGCCTGATTGTTGCCGGGTTGCAAATTTCCTGCTCTTCATCTCCTTCCCAGGAGAATTTACTGGACGGCAAATCGTTTTCTATTCAAACCATGGAAAAGGATAAACCGGAAACAGCAGTAGCAGAAACATGCTCTTTTAGTGAAGGGTATTTTGATAATGTGGATTGCCATCAATACGGATTCTCAAAAGGAAAATATACAGCCACAAAAAAAGGAGATGGTGTAATGAGTTTTGAAGCGACAATGGATGGTGGAAAAGAAGGAAAAATGGTATGGTCTGGAGAAGTAAACCAGGGGAACATAAAAGGGGATCTATTGTGGAAAAAAGAAGGACAGGCCGATCTCATGTATACTTTCAGTGGCGCAGCGAAGTAAATGGTGTTAAATTGCTGTTAGGGTTACTCAACTCTCGTCCAGCTTTGTGTTTCATGCATGAAGTACCAGCTGATTTTGAGTTTTAAAGTATTGTTCCCCTCCAGCCAAATTTCAACATCGTAAGTTTCACCGTTCTGAGAGTTATAAATCTCCCCATCCTGCCAATAACCCTCTTCAAAGGTTAGGTTATAAACCACAGTGAGGCCCATTAATGGGCGGCTTCTTTTTGCAGGGTCGGGGTTTTCTATGTCTGTTCTGGGGTTTCCCTTGGCGTCATTTGGGTTTGCCTGCCAAACAATCTTTCCTGAAAATGTATTTCCAGTTTTAAATATTTCAACAATGGTTTTCTGATCCTCAGATTTCCACTTGCCGATTATGGCATCAGAATATTGTTGGGCTGATACTGAAAAAAATGAAATTAAAACAAAACAAAATGAAACAAGGAATTTCATAGATGTTCTAAAAAGAAATTTATTAGTATGATCTTGTCCAGGTATCAACCCTGTAAATAAAATGCCAGTACCCTTTTATTTTTAGATTGTTATTTCCTTCCAACCACATTTCGCAGTCGTATGTTTTCCCGCTTTCGGGATCATAAATTTCTCCATCCTGCCAAAAGCCATCTTCAAAAACAAAATCCTTTAATATTACTTTTCCAAGTAACGGTTTTTTTGCTTCATTGTCATCGGGGTTTTCGTCGTCTATCTTAGGTGTTTTTCCATCCTCTTCATAGGGTTCTTTAAGCCAGCTGAGCTTTCCGTAGTATTTATTACCTTGCTTATAAATAGTAACTTTTCCTTTTCCATCTTCACTTAGCCAGGTGCCGGTAATTGCATCGCTAAATTGCGCATGTGTTGATAGTGTTATAAGAATACCTGTTAGAAATGTGATGACCAGTTTCATTTGCCTCTATTTAAAAATAAAAATAGGTATACGAAGCCAAGCGGCAAAAAAAATCATGAAAGAGTTTAAGAGTGATCAGAACCCTGCCAGTACATCCACAGGTTCACCAAGAAAATAAGGCTCGGTATTCAGAATATAACAATCCAGAAAAGCATTTACCCTTGCAGGGTATTCCCGGAGCAGCACATTCGAAACATCTGAAGGGTCTTTCGCAACAAATCCGTTCACCTTAATTCCCTTCGATTCAGCTATATAAATAGCCCGCTCACAATGGAATTCTTGTGACACAACGATGAAACTTGAAAGCCCGAATACTTCCTTTGCCCGAACCATACTGTCGAATGTACGGAAGCCGGCATAGTCTAATTTGATGTCTTCAGGGCAAACCCCACGGTCTATCAAAGCCTGCATCATAGCCCTGGGTTCATTATAAGAATTAGTGCTGTTGTCGCCACTCACCAGGAGCTTTTTCACCTTACCGGAGCGGTAAAGTTGTGCTGCAGCATCCATGCGGTTATTGAAGAAAGGATTTTCCTTACCAGAACCCAGGTATCGTGACGTACCAAGCACTACGGCTACATCGCTCTCAGGGATAGAGTACGCATTATAATAGATATTCCCTACAGCAGCAGACCTTATAGAGTTGTTTATTGCAAATATGACAACCATGGCGAATACAAGCGCCAGGATTCCGAGAAAGAGGAACAGTTTCTTTTTTTGCGCCCGTATTATTACCATCTGTGACTAATTAGAGTGCTATATTAATCAAAAGATACTAATGATGGGGATTCTTGGATGAATGATTTGTGACTTTAAAAGCATTGATTTTATTTTCAGGAAACCCCCCTCTGGGGTTTAAAGAGCCGTAATTAACCATGTAAATGCCACAAGGTTGATTATAATGGTGGTAATAGAGGGTAAAATCCTGTAAATAATAGCACAATACCCTAGTACGAACAAGGAATTAGAGAAACAAATTATTTCTGCAAGTTGAGAGTTTTCAGCAAGGGATTGAATACAAATTAAATACATGATCCCGGCAAAAATGAGGATATGCCCATCCATGAGCAGGCGGATGAGTTCTTTATCATATTTTCTTTTTTGACGAAGGACAAAAAAGGTATGTAAAATTCCATTTATTAAGTGCCATGCCCCGGCAAAGGTGATATAGATTTGCAGAGCAGACATAAGAATCTTAAACGAGGTTATTTTTTACTAACCACTCAGCAATTTGAACCGCATTTGTAGCGGCTCCTTTTCTCAGGTTGTCAGAAACGATCCAGCAATTGAGAGTTTTGGGTTGTGTGTAGTCTCTTCGAATCCTCCCGACAAAAACTTCATCTTTTCCTTCAGCATCAATAGGCATGGGGTAAATATTATTTGCAAGATCATCTTCTACTACAACACCTTCTGTATGTTTCAAAGTTTCGATCACATCTTCTACCTCAAACTCATTTTCAAATTCAATGTTTACACTTTCGCTGTGCCCGCCACTTACCGGTACACGAACTGTAGTTGCAGAAACCTGGATACTATCATCTCCAATAATTTTCCGGGTTTCATTATGCATTTTCATTTCTTCTTTACTGTAACCATTCTCAAGAAACACATCAACCTGAGGGATCACATTTTTATCAATCTGGTATTTGTATGCAGGATTTTCCACTGCCTTACAGCCGCTGGTTCTTTCAGTGTGCAACTGCATTATTCCCTTTGCGCCGCTGCCGGAAACCGACTGATAAGTTGAAACAACGATGCGGTTAATCTTATACTTTTTATGCAGGGGACTCGCTACCATCACCATTTGAATGGTAGAACAGTTGGGGTTTGCAATGATCCTGCTCTTCTTTTTCAGAATATCTGCAGCATTTATTTCCGGTACTACTAAAGCACATTTTTCATGCATGCGCCATGCGCTGGAGTTGTCTATCACCCAGCAGTTTATTTTTTCAAATTCAGGCGCCCATTCAAGAGAAGTTTGTCCACCGGCTGAGAATAAAGCGATCTGCGGCTGCATGTTTAGTGCATCCTGCATGCTTACTACTGTAGTGTCTGCACCTTTGAATTTTACTTTCTTGCCTACTGATCTCTCCGTTGCCACAG
>JBJXHH010000191.1:0-26195 GCA_046160675.1 Chitinophagales bacterium | reverse complement strand
ATTGTATGTAATATGTATTATTCGATAGGCAAAGGTAAATAACGTTTCGGGGGTTTGTGATGGCGGGGAGTTTTAGTACAAATGTTGATGCGAGGTAGAATGTTCAACCAACCACTGAACCGCCATTACGCAAAACCACTGTTATGCCCAGTGCTTTCAACTTATTTATCCTCTTTACTAAATGCTAAGTTGAGTACAAAAACAGGCTTAGAACCGTCTTCAGGTATATAGGATATGTTTGATACCGCTACTCTGTAGTATGGTTCGAAGCTGTCGAAAATTTTTCCGATACATTTTTGTGTTCCTTTTTGTTTACCTTTTGAGTATCCCGTTTCCCAGTTGTCAATTATTATTGAACTTGTGTCAGTATAAATAGGATGAACCAAATTTAATATTCTTCCATATTCCATCTCTGCACTTTCAATATTGGAAAAGAAATATTTACACTCTAAAATCATAGGATGTCTATTAGGGTCTTCTTGTCCTCCTTTTTCGACTTTCAGAGCAGCATTGCCATAAATCAACATTACTTGAATCGAGTCTGGATTAGATTTAATCAGGCCTTTGTCTGTTGTCACACCTTTAAAAAAGGTTGAGGGTTTATAGTTATTGAAAGTTGTGTCTGTTAAAACAAACCTCTTATCATTTAGAATTACTTCACGAAGGTCTAATCGGGATTTTTCGAGTGGAAGATTGTAAAAAATATTTTTAATAATAGGTTGAATTTGTCCAGTCTGAACGGTGTCAGTCGATTGATTTGTTTCTATCGTTTGAGGATTTTTAGTCGTAGAGTTACAAGCTGTCAAAACTGCTGTCAAGGTTGTAACAGATAAAATTAAAAGCGTTTTCTTCATTGTCTCACCGTTTATGTGTTGTCTGTTGTGTCGTCATAGCATTGGGCATAACTAAGGAATTAGCGAAGCCTACCCCAAGTACCTTCTCCAATCCCACCATTTTGTGCTGGTTTTAGGAAGTACTTCACTCAACAAACCTACTAAAACCTGTGCTTTTTTTTGTGCATACAGTTTTTGGAGATATGCAATGCTGATGAAATGTTTTTCGTTTTTCATCTACAGCATATCCAGTGAAGGTTCATGTTATGCCTTCTTTTAGGAATAGGAATACAATTGTAAGCACTTTACAGCGTTACTAAGATGAAAATTGTTCAGTTGCCTGGTTGAGTGATAGTTTTTTCTTGCAGGTGTAAACAGAAATGCGGTAGCCGCAAATATGAACTTTACAGTACGGGAAGAGAGGAAGGGCTTTCATCAAGAGCAGGTTGAAACTTACTACATGCTTGTGTGAAAGATTGTTGAGTATATTTAATTTCCTTTTTAAAATAAGAAGAAAGTGAAACATATTCTATCCTTTATTTATTTCGGCTTAACCACACAAATAAGTTTTGCGCAAACAGATCCTCCAAAAATGAACTCGGTTTATTTTGAAATTGCCGGGAGTGGCGGGCTTGGCTCATTGAATTTTGAAAGAACCTTTTTACAAAAGAAAAATACTGACTTTACCTGGAGGGGTGGATTCAGCATTGCACCTATTGACAAAAACAATGGCGTAGGTTTGGTTTTTCCGCTCATGATCAATTCAATAACAGGGAAAAGCGCACATAAGATTGAGCTGGGATTAGGGCAGGGAATTACGTTCACCACAAAAGGAAGTTTCTTCATACTCACAACTGCCGCATTGGGCTATCGCTATCAACATGAATCAAAAAATTGGTTTTACCGGGTAACGTATACACCTCTCATTTCCTATTTAATCGACTTTCAAGTGCAGCAATGGGCAGGTATAAGTATTGGCTATAGTTTTAAAAATACAGAAAGATGAAAAAAACAATCATTATTATAACCGCACTCACTTTCTCAATTGCCTGCAATACACATAAACTTTTTGACGGACCTGATTTTTTCCAGGACGATTTTGAGGAGTATACTTCCCTCGATGATCTGCTGTTACCGGATGAATTATGGTCGTTTGCTCAAATAACAATACATGAAAACAGTATCTCTGTTGACAGCACAAATTTTCATACGGGAAATAAAGCAACCCGTTTTTTTGCGAAAAGATCTACTGACCAGGCTCTTTCAAAATGTAGTATTTCAAAACAAAACATGGCTTTTTGGGAAGGAGAAACAGTAAGGCTCACAGGTTGGTATTTCATTTCAGGTACAGAGTCGCTGCAGTGGTTATTTCTCATGGACCTTGAAGAACAGGCAATTATTGGCGCCGGACCTGGAATGCGTCTCGCATTAGTTGATAATAAAATAAGAGTGGAATATAAGTTTTATGAAGATGACATCGTACAGCAAAGCGGGCTTGAGATTGACTTTCCAAGAAACGAATGGGTGGAGCTGATTTGGGAAGTGAAACTGTCGCAAAAAGAAGAAGGGGAGGTGAGGGTTTGGCAAAACGGGCAAATTATCATTGATACGAAAAATAATAAAACACTTCCCACAGATATTCTTTATTCCCAGCTAGGCACTAAAGGAATGTACAGCAGTTGCGAAATAGGGATTACGGCAAATAGCTATGATAGTGACCTTACGCTATGGGTGGATGATATAAAATTTGAGAAAGTAAATTAAAAAAGATGCCCTTGCTGATGAGGAACCAACAAGGGCAATAGAGAAAAAGGGATTATTACATTACTCTTTTATAAATTTTTTCTTCACAGGCTTTTGTTCATGAGTTGTATATTGCAATACATACATACCCGGAGCCAGGCTGCTGATATCTATTGAGCCGTCATCTTTATTATAGGTTGTATAAGAAACGATGTTTCCGGTTATGTCAAGTATGACCAGATTCCTGATGCTCATGTTATTCTCTGCCTGCAGGTAAAGTTTATCTTTTGCTGGGTTGGGGTAAAGTATAAGGTCAGGCACATCTTCACCTAATTTGCAATCACTCCAGTAAGCAGTTATATATCCACTAACTGAACTACATGGACCCTCAGGGTCTTCACTCGAATATAACAGATCAACATAGCCAGCTTCAAGATCTTCTACGCCGGGAGAATATACTGTGCTGAAAGCACCACTATCGTAAAACGTTCCGGTTCCTGTAGTTGTCCAGCCGCTGCCTGAAGCGATACCGTATAAATACACATCTACATAAACATCAGGTGCACTATAACAACCATAAACGTTTGTTGCAGGAAATTCCAGGTAAGGTTGTTCCTGGAATATGATAGTTACTGTACCAACAAATGCCGGGCAACTATATGCACTATTCTCAACAGATAAGTACAATGTAACTGATCCCATTGCAACGTCAGTTTCTGAATAATTGTAATTCGTAATATTTGAGTATTCGTCATCAAAATACCCTGTACCACTCGTTGACCAGTAATGAGAGGATGCTGAACCCACCTCTGCATGGATGAACAAAGAACCTTCTGATGGAACAGGAACACAAAGTATTGTGTCATCCATCATAATTGCGTAGGGGCCTAATTCTATCGTCATCCCGTCAGATGAACTGGTGCAAACACCGGGAGGATCATTCGTCGTTGCATTTACAAAGAGGTATCCGCCTAATAATTCTGATTCAGTAGGATAATAAATTGAGTATGTAGCCGGATTTTCTGAGTATGTTCCTGACCCTGCACTCCAGTAAATAGTTTCTGTTGTTCCACTGTACTCAGCTGAGAGGCCAATTGCAGTAGCTGAACAAATTTGAATAGGATCATCCGGAAGATCAATCCTGGCAGGATCGGCGATGCGTAAAAAAATTGTATCTGAACTTACACAGGAACCTGGGCCAAATACTGTGAATTTAAAATCAACATACCCCGACCCAACATCACTTACAGATATTTCATAATCAGAAGTATCATTATACATATCAATTACGTATCCAAAACCTGAAGTTTCCCATTTTACTGAATCATAACTACCACTGACATTCCCGATGAGGGTATATATACCTGTAGTTTCTCCACAGATAGTATCATATTTATTCGGAAATGAAATAACAGGGCAGGTTACAAAATATAAACGCATTTCATCTCTCACCTCCTTGAACTTTTTTGAACGGAGAGTGAGAGTAACTTCACCGGAAGCTAAATCTGCAGCACTTGGATAATAGACAGGGTCTGTATTATGCCGGTTTGAAAATGTGCCTGTTCCGTTTGTTACCCAAGTCACTTTCATTGCCTCCGGGCAGGCACTCCCGTCTAAGTATGCAACATCACCTGGTGTGATGGACTGGTCTGCGCCGGCATTTACACTCAGGCAGGATTGTGAAAAGGAAACTGAACTGTAAATAATTGTTAGGAAAATAAACATTAAAGTTTTCATGATAAAGTGTTTTAGGTGATTAAATAATTCGATGCAAAAATGTTGAGGGAAATGGTTAACTAAAAACCAAAATCATTTGAAATGAAGGTTTATAAAATGCACATATTGGAATTCCCCGCTGAGCAATTTCTTTTTTTCCGACCCCAGTATCTTGCCCACAGTAAAGGTGTCAAAGGCATATTAGAGCAAAACCAAAAATCAGCCATTCATTTATTTCAGGGTATTGTATTGATGAGAAACAACGGACACGAATTAGCAAAAAGAAAAGATGCGGTTATGAAATAAATTTCATTCCGCATCTCAAAAATCCTATACTGAATGTAATATTGAAATTACACTTTATGCATACCTGAGGTTTCTTTTATTGTCTCTCCTGCGGTTGCTGTTGCCCGCATTTTGTGTATTAAAAGAAGGCTTCGAAGTTTTGTGACTGTATTTTAATTTTTGTTCTTCAGCATATTTTGCGCTTGCAACTTCATTTAATAGGAACGGATGCTCATGTACAACAGGAATTATTTTTCCTGTGAGTTTTTGTATGTCTTTTAAAAATGATTTTTCCTCTGCATCACAAAAAGAAATGGCAATACCTGTTGCGCCGGCCCTTCCTGTTCTTCCAATGCGGTGCACATAAGTTTCCGGTATGTTGGGCGTATCATAATTAATTACATGGCTCAGTTCTTCCACATCAATTCCTCTTGCGGCAATATCTGTAGCTACTAACACTCTTGTGCGTTTCAATTTAAAATTGTTTAATGCACCCTGCCTGGCGTTTTGGGATTTATTGCCATGAATTGCTTCTGCTTTGATTCCCGCTTTCTTCAGGTCAAAAGTGATTTTGTCAGCGCCATGTTTTGTGCGGCTGAAAATCAATGCACTGGCTATTGAACCATCTTCTAGCAGGTATTTTAGCAGGTTCCTTTTATTTTCTTTGCCAACAAAATAAACCTGTTGTTGAATAATCTCCACCGTTGATGAAACAGGAGTCACTGCAACTTTTACCGGCTGATGTAACAGAGAACTTGCCAATGCTGAAATTTCAGGCGGCATGGTAGCTGAAAAAAACAGTGTTTGTTTTTTGTGGGGCAATTTCGATACGATTCTTTTTACATCATGAATAAATCCCATGTCCAGCATGCGGTCGGCTTCATCCAGCACAAAGAGTTGTAAATGTTGTAGGCGTACATAACCCTGGTTAATGAGGTCAAGTAATCTTCCCGGTGTGGCAACAAGAATATCTACTCCTTTTTTTAATTGTTGCGTTTGCCCGAATTGCGAAACACCGCCATAAATAACAGTATGAGAAAGCCCGGTAAATTTTCCATAAGCAGAAAAACTTTCGCCAATCTGAATAGCTAGTTCTCTTGTGGGGGTTAATACTAACGCCCTGATGTTTTTTTGAAATTGATTTGTTTTTTGTTGTGCAAGTAATTGAAGAACAGGGATAGCGAATGCCGCAGTTTTACCGGTTCCTGTTTGTGCACAGCCCAGCAGGTCTTTTCCCTGTAAAATAACCGGAATTGCCTGTTGCTGAATTTGTGTAGGCGTAGTATAGCCTTCCTTTTCAAGGGCCTGCAATACAGGCTCAATGAGTTGTAATTTGTCGAATGACATTGTTTAAAAAATGTTTGTTTATATAAGGAAGGAAAACTTAAGGTACAAATTCAACGGTAGTTGATGATGCAGTGTTCTTCTCTAATTCTTTATCTGCCTTATGATGATTAATGCTGCTTTTGCCTGTACTTAAGTTAATTTTTCTTCTGAACACATTTCTGAAAATGAAACACAGATAAAGCAATTCGGTGCAAATATACGCTATTTTAATGATAGATGATAACGCATCCTTTTGAATTTGCCGAATTATGCCAATTCAAAAATACTGTCTACATTCGCTGAAGCACCTTGCTGGCACAAATATAAATTCACTTCATGATAAAAAACCTTGTTCTCAAAGGCGGAGGCGTAAAGGGAATTGCCTATGTGGGTGCACTGCATGAACTTGAAAAAGTGGGCATGCTTGGCGGCATAGAAAGAGTTGCCGGAACTTCAGTAGGGAGCCTTGTGGCGGGCATGGTTTGCGCAGGATATAATGCAGATGAGATTGAAAAACTCATGTTCAACATGAAATTTGAAAAATTTAAAAGTGGTTTTAATCCCTTCAGATTATTTACTCATTACGGTCTCTATTCAGGGAATTATATTTTGAGATTTATTCATGATTTTATGAATGCATCGCCCATGAAACTACAACCTGGTGCAACATTTTATCAAATGCAAAAAGCGGGTTGTAAAAACCTGTATGTGTTTTCCTGTAACCTGCATAAACATATTGTTGAAGAATTTTCAGTAGATACTACTCCGCATGCTGTTGTTGCAGACGCTATCCGTGCTTCTATGTCTATTCCAATATTTTTTAAAGCATGGCAATTCCCCAACGGCATTCCCAATAAAGATATTTATGTTGATGGCGGAATTGTATATAATTATCCTCTCACTTTTTTTGACGGCTCAAGGTTTAATACATATGAACATGAAAACCTTGATAGCCTGGGCTTATACCTGAATGCAAGGATCAATAACAAAGAAGCAAAACTAGGGTTCTCAACGCCTATATTTTTTATGAAACAATTATTGGAGTCTCTCCTGGATACGCAGAACTTCATTATGCATGAAGATAAAGAGGAAATGAGGAGATCTATTTTGATAGATGATCTTGGATTTCCCGCAACAGATTTTAATATAACTGATTCTAATAAAAGAAAATTGGTAGAGTCAGGCCGCCAGGCAGTAAAAACTTATTTAGAGAAAAAGAAACAACAGCAAGAAGTATCAATTTAGTTTTGTACATAATATACACTCACAATGCACCAACAAAACCCACTTACTCTTGTAACTCCAATTCTGAATAAAAGGCAAGAAGGGTTGTATGATTTTTTGGAAAAGATAAAGCAGGATCTTCTCCATAACAAGCATGAACTGTTTGAAGATATCGGAACAATCCATTTTGCAAGATGGGTGGTGATAGATGACCCAAAGGCAACCGGTGAACCAACTACTGAAAGAACTGCCAAGCTTGTATTCACTTCTAACTTTGACGGTTCAGCCGACCAACACATTAAAGATTTATGTACCGTTGCTGCTCCGCTGATTGACAGGATTTATGAAGCTTGTGTTGATTATCCTGCAGAACATGCAAGAACTCCTGAAAGCAGAGCGGCTTACCTAAACAAGTGGGTTGTAAAAACAACAACATTTTACAGGGGTTCCCCGAACAGGACGCTGAAACAAACAAGACAGGAAAGTGAACTGCGTAATTTTATTAAGGGAATTGTAGAAACGGGAAATTGGGAAAACAAAAAGGCCAGGGAAGTACATCAACATATTAGGGAGGTAGTGTTTTCGAAGCCTGAATTTGCCTGGGCTAAGGAACAAACCTATGTTCCCGGCGTAAACTGGTTGGGAATGGCACTCGTAGTGCTTATCTTGCTTATCCTTCTTCCGCTCATTATTCCATTTATACTCTATTTGCATTTTTTTTATGAAAGAAAAGATTCTGTTTTTACATTAAAGAGAAGCCAGGTTGGTGAACAACATATTAAAACACTGGAAGTATATGAAGATATTGAGTTTCAAAACCAGTTTACACAACTTGTAAGTATGAAGCCGGGCAAAGTTCGCCTGTTTACCTTTAAAGCGATGATGCTGTTCGGAAGAACATTGATACGTTTTCTTTTTGTGCAGGGAAAACTCATGGGCATTCCTTCCATTCATTTTGCAAGATGGGTGTTATTTGATGATAATAAACGGGTGTTATTTTTCAGCAACTTTGATGGGAGCTGGCAGCAATATCTCGGTGACTTTATTGATAAAAGCGGCTGGGGGCTAACGGGCATTTTTTCGAACACTACAAATTTTCCCAAAACTAAATTCCTGATAACAGGGGGCGCATATGATGAGGAACATTTTCTTGCCTGGAGCCGCTACACAGAGTTACCTACGCAGATCTGGTACAATGCTTACCCGCATCTGTCTATCAAAAATGTGAATAATAATACTTTTATCAGGAACCAACTTTCGCAAAACTTATCAGAAAAAGACGCCCAAAAATTTCTTCAACAAATATAAAAAAGTACACATGCCGGAATTAGAATTAGCAGATATTCAGGGTTACATCATCAGGGGGTACAGTAAAATGATGTATTCAAAATATGTTTTTCTGCAAGTAAAAGATCCATCAAAAGCAAAACTATGGCTGCATGAAATTGCAGATGATCTTACCACAGCAAAATACATTGATGACAAGTCAAAAATTCCTGACACTTCATTAAACATTGCTTTTACCTCAAAAGGCTTGCGGGCACTGGGTTTAGCGGAAGAAAACATCGGTAATTTTACGCAGCAATTCAGGGAGGGTATGGTTACCAAACATAGACAACGCTTGCTTGGAGATTTTGGCAGCAGTGATCCTGTAAACTGGCGTTGGGGCGCTGATCATACTTCTCCTGTGCATATTTCTCTCATGGTTTTCGGAAAGGATAAAGAAATATGTTTGGCATATTTTGAAACAATGAAGAATCAATATGAAAACAGCGGGTTAGAAGAAGTGATTTGTATTGACGGTCAAACATTACCGCAGAATAAAGAACATTTTGGTTTCAGGGATGGAATTTCTCAACCGGTTATTAACGGAAGCGGAAGATATGGTACAAAAGAAAACACCATAAAACCCGGTGAATTTATTCTTGGCTACCTGAATGAATATAATGTATACCCTGATTCACCTTTAATTTCTCAAGAACAGGGTAACATGAATTTACTTGCAGCTGATGCAGGTGGTAGTGGGAAGAAAGACCTTGGAAGAAATGGAAGTTATCTTGTAGTAAGGCAAATGGAACAAGATGTTCATGCTTTCTGGACATTCATGAATGAGAAAACAAAAAATGCAGATGGTTCTTTAAATAAACAGGAGAGTACAAAACTTGCATCAAAGATGGTGGGACGTTGGCCGAGTGGTGCACCAATAACAAAGTTTCCTGACAAGGACCCTGAGATCATTAGTGATGATAATGATTTCGGGTATGCAAAAGAAGATAAAGACGGCTTGAAGTGCCCTTTTGGCTCTCACCTGCGCAGAACGAACCCGAGAGATAGTTTTGAAGATGATAAAATAAAGGAATCTACATTACTCAGTAACAGGCACCGGATCATTCGCCGGGCAAGGCTTTATGGTGATCCGCATATTGGGTCGCCCACAAATACGAAACCGAACGGAGAAGTAGGTTTACTTTTTAATTGTTTTAATGCTGACATCAGCAGGCAGTATGAACTGATACAATATACCTGGGCGAATTCAACAAAAATAAAAGAATTATATAATGACCCTGATCCAATCATTGGAGTGAGAGAAGTACCCGATCATGGCCAGGAACAAAATTTTACTATTCAAAGTTGTCCGGTAAATAAAACCATCAAAGGTTTGCAGAGGTTTGTAACTATCAGGGGAGGGGCTTATTTTTTCTTTCCATCCATCACTGTAATAAGATATATCAGTAGCCTATAATCAGGAGTTACCGTCTTCTATGGCATTCTTCGCATTTTTAAGCGACTGTTTCATCCATTTTTTGTAAACCATTGCGAGGAAAAGGCCAAGTACAATTTTAGAAAAAAAGTTTTTGTACGTAAACAGATAGATCCACCTGATGCGGGTTTTGTTATCTACTGTGTCAAACCAGAACTGTGAATATGCTCCATTCGTCAGGTATTTGATAAAATCACTGAATTGAGTAATGTGATAAGAATAATTTGCGTACCTGTTATAACTCAATAATTCTTCCCTGATGGTATCGCCGTTTTCAAAAAGTACTTTCCGTTGTGCACCCACAAAATCATAGGGGCCCTTTATGATCTCCACTGTTTTAACTGAGCTGATAGGCCCTGACTTTTTCAACCAGAGAGTCAGTTCACTGCTTCCTGAAATGAATTTATAGGCATCTTCTTTTGTGCAGTTTACTACAATCTCTGAAATTTCTTTCAAGATTCCCTGCTTTGGCATCGGCACATCAATGGTAACTAGTTTATCTTTCTTTGTGTGGGGGAGAAAATCTTCAGAGTCCTTGGGTTCAAACATAGGCAAGTCATTTGCATCATGCCTGAACATTGACATCGCTTCATATATCCTTTTCCTCACCCGGTTAAAACTTCCCAGGGGCCTGTGTTCAGGCAGGCAATGCCAGGGGTTGAAAGATAAATTATCTCCGAAGCTCATTTGTTCTTTTGTATCAAATATCTGAGGCGGGATTTTCAATGTTGCAACTTTTACAAACTCCGATTTCCATGGAATTGTAGGGTCTTCGATCGGCATGTCATCAGCATCTGTTTGAAACTGGATAAAAAAATCAAATTCGGCAGCATTGTTATTTAAAGTTTGTGCAAGGTTGATGCGCAGGTAATCATAATCTGTAATATTTTCATTTACTATTACATTGTCTACCGAGGGTCTTAAAAAATATTTTACTGCTGTTGATGTATTGCCAAACTGGTAAGGTTGCGTACTCCAGTAAGGGATACTCAGGGGATTAAAACAAAGTACATTTGTTTTTCCAAACCTCTTTAGCAGAGGCCTGTGCAGAGGATTGAGGAAATATAAAAGCAACTTTAATTTATTTTTTGCTGTAGCAGCTTTCAGCAACTTAGAAAATTCTTTAACATTTTTTGAGAAGAAAGTTTCGCTGCTCATCAGTAAAAAATCCTGTGTTTGTTGCAGGCTTTGATCATTTAAAAGTTTTTCACCTGGAACTCCCATCAGTTTTATTGCTGCGCCCCGCACATCTTTTTTAAAATCTTTCTGCGGTTCTGTGTTTGCATTGGAGAACCGAACCCAGGCATGATAAGTTTTTGCTTCTTTAAAAACCCCGACTTTCAGATTCGCAGGCAAATCAGGTTCAATCACAAATTCTGCTTTTACACATCCATGCATCTTGGTATGAATCTGCCTAAGCATCTTCTTATCCTTGTACATGCGGGTGACCTGAGCCTGCAGTTCATCCAGCATTTGAGAAGCGATGCTATCTTCATCAGCATGAATGTATTCATGGCCTAAAAGTTTGGCGGGGGTTGTAGTTGATGTCATATAAGGTTGTAGGTTAGTTTGAGTTTTCTACTCAGGGAAACCAACTTTTTCAAGAATTTTATTAAACCGCGGGTCCTCTCTCAGCAGGTAATACTCCGGGCTGTGTTTTAATGATAGTATCCAGATGTCTTTGTATTCAAGGGCTTTTTCAAGGTAAGCAAATGCAGTGTCAAAGTCACCAAGATGTGCATGCACCAGCGCAATACCCAATGGCGAAATGCACAAAGGCCCTTTTTGAGACTCATATCCTGCAAGCAATTCCCTGGCTTCTGCATGTTCGCCGTACCTAGCCAATGCTATAATGAGAAAGTTTTGTGCCCAACCGATGCCTTGGCCCATAGTAGCTGCTTTGCGGGCATGCAATAAAGTGTTTTCTTTATCATTTTCAAAAAAGTAATTGTATGCGATGAGCCTTTCCGCTTCAGAAAAACCCGGAACGGCTGCAAGAATTTTATTGAGAATATCTCTTGCCTGTTCCGGCATACTCCCGAAAGTGTAGAAATATCCGAGATGTAACATTGCATAAAATGAGAGCGGATCAGTTTCAAGTATTTTATAAATAGATTTTAATGCGCCATCGTAATCGCCGTAGCCGAAAGCGTTATACCAGGGATCGAGCACAACACCCGTAAAATAAAATGATACTTTACTTTTTTCAGCTATTTCATATTCTTTCTTTGATGTTTTAAAATCCCAGTGATACCAGAAATGAATTTGCCCCAATACATAATGTGCTCCGCCTAACTCGTTGTTGATAGACAAGGCTTTCTCCGCATAAAATTTTGCCCGCTCAAAACCTTCTCGAGGAGTATACACTAAGTTCATAGTGAACAGAAAATGCAGCTTGGCAAGTTCAACATAAGCTTCACCATAATTGGGATCAATTTCCACAGCACGGGTAAAACATGCCATCGCTTTTTCAAATCCTTCCAGGAACTTTTCTACATAATATCTTCCTTTCAACAACAATTCATAAGCCTCCATGTTTACGGGCACTGCCCGCACATCCTTGTCTTCTTCAAGGAAAGTAACCTTCAGTTTTTCGGCAATGTTTGAAGCGATGTCATCCTGAATTTCATAAATGTCAGTTAGTTCCCGGTCATACCTCTCAGCCCAGATCTGCATACCGTCTTCTATGTTTATGAGTTCAGCATAAATCCGAACACCATTTCCGTGCCTTCTCACACTCCCTTCCAGGATAGTACTTACGTTTAGGATTTTCCCTATTTCAGCGGCAGGTGTTGTGCCTCCTTTAAACTGGAAAGAAGATCGCCGGCCAACCACTTTTAAGTTTTTGATGTTTGAAAGTGTAACGATAATTTCTTCGGCTATACCTTCGCTGAAGTAATCCTGCTCAGCATCATTGTTCAGGTTTGCGAAAGGCATTACTGCAATACTTTTTTCCATGGGTTTGTAAGCAGATGCGTCTCTTTCCTTATGAGGGGCAATGGAAACCGGAACAAAATCATCAGTAATTATTACTTCGAAAAGTGTGATCGCTTCTTTTACATTTTTCAGTTGTTTATCACCTACTATTTTTGTTTCAATGCCTTTTTTATTCGTGAGGTTTTTTTGAACGGTTTCTGAAATAAGTATACCGCCAACTTCAGCAAGTGATTGAATACGGGAAGCAATATTTACCCCATCGCCAAACACATCGCCGTTTTCCAAAATCACTTCGCTTAGATGCAACCCTATGCGTAACTGAAAATTCGCCTGCTGATGAGCAGCCACTTGGATAGCTGCAGCGGCGAGAACAGAGTCTGTAACACTTGTGAAAGTAGCAAGAACGCCGTCACCCATCTCTTTTATCCATCTCCCGCCAAATTTTTCGATAATGGGCTTTTGAATTTCCCTGTTCTTTTTAAGTATCGCAAAAGCTTTATGTTCATCTTCCCCCATCAAAGCAGTATAACCCACGATGTCAGAAAACATAATGCATGCAAGTTGGCGAACGCTTTGTGTGCCCGGATTCATAATTAAAATAATAGTTCGTGTCTATAGGAAATCAGTTTTCAGGACTCAAACTTAATAAATAAACTGATAAATAGGGTATAACTCTAAGACGGATAGGAATGAGAGCAATTTGCCTAGCTGTTTTGTATAATAGAGATGAAACTTATTGTTGCTTAAAAAACTACCCGTGCAAGTAATTTATCAAGGTATTTTTGTTTTTCATGGGTTTTATGTTCCTTGCAATATGTTGTAAAGAATTTATGATTTTGCAAAAAAGTAATTTGTTTCAAATCCCACTTTTCGGGTGTAAGCGAAGGATGGCGATGATGTAACTCTTTGTATAGGTTATTTGCAAGAAATTCAGCATGGGGAGTTGCAAGATATTCGAGGTCGGCATCTGCAATTATCTCTCCCAATTTGTTTTTTGGTGTTTGGGGGATTTTTGTCGCCATGATCATTTCGCAAATCAGTTTAATTTCATCAACAGAGTACCCGAAACCGGGTAAAAGCTTTCTGGCGATTTTGCAACTTTCCTCCTCATGATGGTTATATTTATGTATATACCCTGTATCATGTAGCAGGGCTGCGGCATGTAACATATGCAATTCGTGCTTTGAGCAATGCTCTGCCTTACCGATCTCATTGCATTTCATGGTTACATACAATGTATGCCCTAAATCATGATAAAAATAATGTGATGGAAGTTCGTTTCTCAGCATGTTTGAGACAAATTCCTCTAACGGCGTATTACTTTGCATGGGGTTTTGATTTTAATATCCCTCCACTTGCTTCTTTTATGCTGTTGATAAAAATGAATGCTTTAGGGTCAAGTTCTCGAAGCGCATCTTCAATTTGTTTTATTTCTAGTCTGGTAATAATAGTTACAATGATCTCGCAATCTGATTTCACATCAAAACTGCCGGGCAGATAGCCCCTTTCTCCTTTGTACACAGTTATGCCTTTACCAAGTTCATTCACCAGCAAATTTTTTACTTCTTCCTGTTTTGACGAAACGATATTCATGGCTGTATATTCTTCAATACCATCAACAACATAATCGGTTGCCCTGGTTGCACAGAAATAAGTGATGATAGAATACATTGCTGTTTCTATCCCGAATTGGATGGCTGCAACTGCGAAGATGATGGTGTTAAGCATCATAATGATCTCACTGTTTGAGAGCCCTGTTCTTCGTTTTGTAAATACGGCTACCACTTCTGAACCATCAATTACCCCGCCACCTCTTATAACAAGCCCAACACCTGTGCCTATGAGAATTCCCCCAAAAGCTGCGATCAAAAGCTTATCACTTGTGATAGGTTGAATCTCCACATATAACAAGCCAAGAGAGAGCGTTGCCACTGCAAAGCAGGTTTGTACAGCAAATGTTTTTCCGATTTTTATATATCCCAGGTAAACAAATACTGAATTCAATACAATAACAAGTATGCTGATGTTGATGTGAAAAATTTCATGTAGCAAGATAGATATGCCTGTGATTCCGCCATCCAGGAATTTGTTGGGGATCATAAAACCTTTCATTGCCAGCACAGCAAGACCAACACCTAAAAGAATTTGCAAGATGTTCCTGATATGAAACACTTGTTTCCAATCTATCTTGTCATTTCTAAGTTTTCTCACCATGGTTTGCAAGCAAGATGCAATGTTACAATTTTTTCCCGCTCAAATCACTTTACAACAATGTTGATCTTATGCCAGGCATTATTCATATATCCTTTAAAATTCCAAACATCCTCGATACTGCCGGGCTGATGCTGCATACTCTCGTCATAAGCTCTCACTGCAAGTTTATGTTCTCCTTCTTGTAGTGTGAGTTCTGTTTCCCAAAATACCCATGCCCATTTGTGATCCCCTCTTGTAATAATTGCATTTTGCCAGGTGTCACCACCATCAGTTGAGACTTCTACTTTTGTAATTTTTTTCCCTTCTCCGCTCATTGCATAACCTTTAGCAATAAATTGATTCGTATGAATTTTTTCCTCATTTTTCGGTGAAGTAAATGCACAGTTTACATATAACTCACTCAGTTGAATGCCTGTATCCCAATCCACAGTTTCTGGATTTGCGTCAGGCGGAAATAAACGATATGCATGATCCTGGAAATAATTTTTTGAAGGCTCTTTTTGCAATGTTATATTGGTTAACCATTTTACACTTCTAGCACCGATATATCCCGGTACAACAACCCGTAAAGGAAAGCCATGTGTAGGTTCAAGTGGAGCATCATTCATTTCATACGCAAGTAATACATCTTCCGTCATTGCTTTTTCTAAAGGGATTGATGCGCCGAAACCTACATTTTCTCCTTTGCGATATACATCGTCAGCACCCATGAAGGCAACATGTAGTGCATCATGTTTTACACCGGCTTTTAGTAGAATTTCTTTCAGCGGAGCCCCGCTCCAGGTTGCGTTGCCTATTGCGCCTTCCTGCCAGGGGACTTCATTAGGCACTTTTTTAAAATTTATCATTTGATTTCTCCTGTTGCCTGCACATTGCAACGTTGCCATCACGGTATGTTTTGAAAAATTATTCTTTATGTCTTGAAGCGATAACCTCAATTCATTTTCTATCATTCCATTGATGGTAAGCACAAATTTTTCAGCATCAATTTCTGGGATTGGCCCATGATTGCGTATATAGTATAAGGGCTGAGGAGTAACAAAATGTTCTTGTAGTTTATCTAAAGGGGGTTCTGCATTTACAGGATCAGTTGTATGAATAATGAGTTTCGGGTCTTTCTTCATTATGCAAATTTAATGGAATTGCGAGGTAGGTCAAAAGCACATTCACAAGCTATTCATTTATTTTTGAGCTTACAGAATTTTTTTATGAAGAGCTCGGTCAAACAACTCTACTATCGCCTGATTGCCCTTTGGGCTGTGTGTGAGGGTGTTCTTGGCGGCATCATTCACGGATTCAATCTTCCGATTTCGGGGCTGATAGTTGGCGGAGCGGCAGTGATTGTAATTTCCATGATAGGTTTTTATGTTCCGCATAAAGGTGCAATACTTAAAGCTACTGTTCTCGTTTGCATTTTTAAACTCATGCTCAGCCCACATAGCCCCCTACCGGCTTATATTGCAGTTTTTTTTCAGGGAATAATGGGGGAGTTTTTTTTCCTTGTTCTTCCTTCTATTTTAAAAACTTCAACTACAAAAATTTTTAAGCTTTCTTGTATTTTGTTTGCAACGATTGCATTGTTTGAATCTGGCATACAAAGGATTATTACACTTACCCTTATCTATGGAAAAAATTTCTGGACTGCTATTGATTCTTTCATCAGCGGGCTTACTGGTGAAAAAGAGATAACAAACTATAGTTATTACTTGGTTGGAGGATATGTTCTGTTACATCTCTTAGCAGGTTTTTTTATTGGCATCTTTTCGGGAAGGATCCCCGGTAGGATAAAGAATTGGGAAAAAGATTTTGCTGATGTTGTTTCAAAGAGCAATGATGTTGTTGCTCAGGTACAAGGAAAAAAGAAAACAGGTTGGAAGCTAAGTTTCATTGTCATTTGGATTTTTTTGGTGGGATTGTTCCTGCAATCTGTTTTGGGAATCGGTAAACCCCTGATGGAAGAAGGAACTATTCTGAATATTATTATACGTTCAGTTTTAATCCTGTTTACTTGGTATTTTTTCATAAGCCCGCTTCTCACTTATTTTTTGAAACGCTGGCTTGAAAAACAAAAAATGAAACAAGAGAGTACGGTGAATGAGATATTGCTTTTGATACCTTCAACGAAAAACTTGCTGGAAAGGAGCTGGAAAATATCTTCTGATAAAAAGGGTTTTCTTAAGCTGAATAAGTTTTTCAAAATTGTGCTTGTAAATAGCCTGGATAATAGATATGACAAATAATATTCACATCTTTTCCGGTGAAAAGAAATCAGGTAAAACAACAGGTCTTATGCAATGGATACTAGGCAGGGATGCTGTTTCGGGTATTTTGTCTCCGGTAATTGAGGGGCAGAAGTGGTTTATGGATATTGAGACAAAAGAAACATTTAAGATGGAAGCCGATGGGGATGAAAAGGAATGTTTGATGGTAGGAAAATATGTTTTCAGTAAGCTTGCTTTCAGCAGAGCCGCCGAAGTACTTCGAAAGGCGGTACAAATAAAACAAGGCTGGTTAATAATTGATGAAGTAGGTCCGTTGGAACTAAGAGGCGAAGGATTTTACGATATATTGAAAACGATTTTAAATAATACAGCTGAAGAACGTAAAATAATTTTAGTGATAAGGGAAGGATTAGTAGAGGATGTATTACAAAAATTTGGTATAACTAAATATAGAAATTTCAAACCTGATCTATAGGGGTATTATCGTTTTCTCTTTCTTTCATCGCCCCAGTATGCCGCTGATGCGGGTATTTGAAGTATACGAATGTCATTGTTATAAATATTGCAAAGTTGGATGTGATTAGATATTCTGAATAGGGAAAATGCAGAAACCTGATCAGTATTGCAGTAATTGTAGTGAGTAACCAAAGGCATTTTAAAATATCAAGAAAATAGGTAGGCCTTTTATAAAATGTCCATAGTATATATGCAATTGCAACCACACAACATCCTGTTATTAGCATTTGATCGGCATAGGGGAAGTGAAGGATTTTAAACAAGGCTCCTATAATGATGATACTTAACCCGATAAATATATACCTGTAATATTTCCCTTTCAAAATATTCCCGTTTCGAACCATCAGGTTAATAAGATAGAATTCTGCAAAAGCTAACAGCAAAGAAAGAATGTATAAGCCTTGTTCCATCTGCACTATTTTTCGAAATACCCAACTGTTCCGCCCACCCAGCTTTTTCCTTTGTTAAAATTTACTCCTATCATGGCGCCTTTACTTAAGCGCACTAGATTAATGACGAGCGTTGGTCTTGACTTCTCTTTCTCCCAGATATACATCAGCCGGATCTCACATTTTGCAGGCATATCAAGGGTTTCAATGCAGGCATGATAATTTACTTTTTTCTGTAGTATAAAATTTTCTTTATCCCTTATATTTACGATATCTTCTTTTTTCACATCAAAGATGACTCCGCTGCCGGCAAAAGAGAACAAAGGTTTTAACACCCAATTCTCAAGATCTGCAGGAATTTGTTTTACTTCATTTAAAAAATATGTTTCAGGAACATATTTGCTTTTTATAAAAGGCAAAGTGTATTTGCTGATACGAAAAAACCAGTTCGGATGGCTCACCCATTCTGCATCAGTTTCTTCGGTAAGGTTCCATTCCCGTTGCAAATCCTTTCGCAATTCAAGTTCATCAAATATCAACCGGTTGTAAATTCTTTTGATCTTGGTTTTCTTCCCATGCAAGTAATAAAATAATTCTTTTCCTTGTTTTTTTATTTCAGAAATACAAACAGGTTCAATGCCCGACATTTCTTTTGTTATCCAGAAATCTACCCATGTCTTTTGTTTACCAGGTTCGATTTCAAGAAGGATAACATGCTCCGGCTCATGATTACCTAAAATTGTTTTGCGCAGCATCTCAATATATCCTTCATTGTTTAAATTATTAAACAAGTGATCTACACCTTCATCAATACCGAAATAGTGTTTATATTTTATTCCCAACTCATGCTGATAGCCATACAATGAAGCAAAGCCCTGCATTTCAATAAGCTGGGGGAGAATTTCGCCTTCGTTGTTAATACAAATTCCAAAATCTAATGCAAGCAAAACTGTATTGTTATCTTCTCCCGGAACATTCAAATGACTCGGTACAGCCCGTTCTGTGAGTTGTTTGAAATCCTTTCTACAAATCACATCAATGATATCTTCACCTGCCATCAGCAATTTATTTTTCAGGTCAGCAGGAACAAAAACGGGTGTTTCACAAACTTTGAATTCTATTTTGTGCGGGAAACGTTCGTACAAACTGTGAAAAAAGGATACATACTTTTCTTCTGTAAAGCCGGTATTATATTTTTTGCGATACTGCTGCAGCATGAAAGTTTTTTGCGAAGATAAAGAATTGAAACTGATGCAGTTTTCAATTCATTCCCACGAGATTGATAGATGAACGGAGGAAAGAAGGTATGAGTTCTTTTTGTGTGAGTGGGACTTTGTCTTTATCACTTAGATCATAAATCATTTCAGCAAGCTTTACATCACCATGGTTAGAGATGATATGGTTTCTTTTTTCTGGAAGTGCGAAGTACCTCAGCATCCCCTCTGCATCTGCTTCCGGATGAAACTGAGTAACATAAAATTCATTAGCAATGCGCATGGCCATAACTGCCCTTGGTAACGGCACATGTTCCCGTTTTTTTTCGAGAGCAAGAATTTCGGCATTTAATGCTAGCATCTTTTCGTAGTTGGGATCAATTACCTGCCAGTCACGACTGTCAACTGCATAAAAAGGTTCAGGAAGGTTCCTGAAGAATTTATCATTTTTTGCATTTTCAGTTTTGTGTACAGGAAACACTCCAAATGCCGTTGACTTCCGTTTACAAACATCGCCTAATTGAAAATATCTTGAAAGTAATTGAAAAGAATAGCAAATTCCGAACACATATTTTTTATTACTGTTGTTTTTTTGATTGTGTGCCCAGATTTTATCTATCAACTGAAAATATTTTTTTTCCCATTCTGTTCCTTCCCCTTCATAGGGGCTGCCAGGGCCTCCACTGGAAATAAAGATGTCATAATGATGGGAAGGGACCTCATTTTTTGCCCTCACATCAAATACGTCCCACTGCACAGAATAATCTTCATGATTGACGATATTTTGAATACAACGCATCCCCTCATTCGGGAAATTGTCATACATATCAAGAATAGCAAGTTTTATCTTTTTCTTTTCGGGCATGCTTTTATAACATCAACGAAGATAGAAGAATTCATTTTACATGAGTCTGTTTGTTGTGGATAAGCAGGATTATGCTGAAACAATTTTCTTAATGCCATCCACTAATCTGTCAAGGTCACTCAAACTGGTATACACATGCGGAGCTACTCTTACGCCCTGTATATTTTCCCAGTTGATGGCGACACAATGAACACTGTGTTCAGTAAACAATTTTGTTGCTACATCATCGGGTTTCATCCCGTCAACTGAGAAATTAGCTATGGCACATGAGAATGCCGGGTTAAAGGATGTGTTAAAATGGATTTTAGGGTGATTTTCTATTTTACTTGTCCAATAATCTTTAAGAAAACGGAGCCTAGCTTCTTTTCTTTCTGCTCCAATCATTCTATGGAAATCAATTGCATTTGCAATGGAATATTCAATAGGAAAAGATCTTGTGCCAAGGTTTTCAAATTTTCGGATATTCGTTACTTCTTGAGTATCGGGAGCTCCCATAAGTGGCCATACTTTTTTTATTTTTTCTTTTTTTATCCATAGCACTCCCGATCCGATAGATGAACTGAGCCATTTATGCAAACTTGTACCATAGTAATCTCCTCCGAGTTCAGGAATTTTAAACACGAAATGCCCGAAAGTATGTGCCCCATCAATCATTACTTCAGCACCTTTTGTATGAACAGCATCAGCAATTTTTCTTACCGGGTTGATATGCCCCGTCCAGTTGATGATATGATTTACTTGTACAAGTTTTGTTTGCGAGGTGATTTGTTCAGTATATTTTTTTACGAGATAGTCAGTATCATCAGTCGGCAACTCCAACTCCACCCATTTTAAAATGATTCCATCCCGTTTCTCCCTCTGCTTCCAGGCATTTATCATGTTTGGATAATCCTGTTTTGTGAGAATTACTTCATCTCCTTTTTTAAAATCTAAGCCGAAGATAACATTATCTAAAGCTTCTGTAGTATTTCGATTGATGGCAATTTCTTCTGCATCACATCCTGCCAGCTCGGCAATTTTTTTGCGTAAACTTTCTCTGCCTTTATCCAGAATTTGCCACATGTAATAACTTGGGGCTTCGTTGCTCATTTTATTAAACCTGTCCAACGCATCCTGCACCACTTTCGGTGAAGGGCTCACTCCTCCATTGTTCAGGTTTATTATTGTTGCTGAAGCTGTATATGCTTCTTTAATGGTGGCCCAGAAATCTTCATCAGTTGCTACCTCGTTTGGAGAAAGTCTTTTTACCCTAATTAGTTCTGTTTTCAAATGTTCACTGTACACCAACTCTGGTAAGAGGCTAGCGCTTAACATAAGGGAAGATTTTTTAAGAAAGGAGCGGCGATTGGACATTATTTTCAGTTTTAAAGCCGAAAGGTAAATTAATTTTTGTTGAGAAGAAAGGGTAAATACGTAGTAACTCAAACATTTACGAGTAACATCTCTTTCATTTTTTCTACAACAAAGTCAACTTCTTCTTTTGTATTATATTTTGAAAAAGAAAAACGAACAGCGGTAGAATTTTCTTCTCTGTGCAGGTGGGCTATAACATGAGAGCCAACATTACTTCCACTACTGCAGGCACTGCCACCACTTACTGCAATGCCGGCAATATCAAAGTTGAAAAGCAACAGTTCATTTTTTTCATTAGCAGGGATGTTTACATTAAGCACTGTATATAACCCATCATCAGGGGAGTTAAATATGATGCCGGGTATTTCTTCAGCAAGCCTGTTTTTAAAATAGCTTCTCAAGCTTGTAATGTATTCACGGGTCTTTTCTAACTCATTGTACGCAATTTCCAGGGCTTTTGCCAACCCGATGATGCCATAAAGATTTTCAGTTCCTGCCCGCATGTTACGTTCCTGTGCGCCACCATGGAGCAAGGGTTTTATTTGTGCTTCGGAATTGACATAGATAAATCCAACACCCTTGGGGCCGTGAAATTTATGTGCTGCACAGGAAATAAAATGGATTTTTATTTTTTTAAGATCCAGGTTATAGTGAGCGATAGTTTGAACTGTGTCGCAATGAAAATATGCATGATAAGTTTTACAAAGTTCGCTTACTTTCTCAATGTCAAGCAAAATACCTATTTCATTATTTGCATGCATTAAACTCACTAAAGTTTTTTCAGTTGAGGCTTGTAAAAGTTTTTCAAGATGTTCAAGATCAACGCCTCCATCTTCATTTAGGTTTACATAGTCAAACTTTATTTTCCCTTCTTTCGCTAATGCTTCAACAGTATGTGTTACTGCATGATGTTCAATGGGTGAAGTGATAATGTGTGTAACTCCCAGGTCTCGCACACTGCATTGCAACGCCATATTGTTTGCCTCAGTACCACCGCTGGTAAAAAATATTTCACCAGGCGAAACATGAAAAAGATTTGCTATGAGTTTTCTGGCTTTCTCAATCGCTGCACGGGTTTCTCTACCATATGAATGGATAGAAGAAGGATTTCCGAAATGATTTTCCATGTAAGGAAGCATCGCTTTCAGCACTTCGGGGTCAAGGGAAGTTGTGGCTGCGTTGTCAAGATATATGCGCATGGTGCAAAGATAAAAGTAAATTGCAAAAATGATTTATGGGGGATATGTAAAAGGTAAATACCTACTTCATCATTTGCTTTATATCTTCCATCATCTTCTTATTAATATTAGCAGCGGTGGTTTTTGTTTTACTTTCAGAATAGATCCTGATAATTGGCTCTGTATTACTGGCCCGCAAGTGTACCCAATCCCCGCCTTCCATTTCTATTCTCAATCCATCTTCTTTGTTAAGAGTTTCTTTCTTATACTTCTCTTCAATCTTTTTCAGCAGCATTTTTACATCAGCCTCTTCAGGAAGTTCAATCTTATTTTTTGCCATGAAGTAATTCGGGTATTCACTGCGTAATCTTGAACAGCTCTTACCGCTTACGGCAAGATGGGATAAAAACAAGGCAATGCCAACTAATGCATCACGGCCATAATGTAGTTCAGGTAAAATAATTCCGCCGTTTCCTTCTCCACCAATCACCGCATTCACTTCTTTCATTTTTTTAACAACATGCACTTCACCCACAGCACTCTGATAATGTTCTACGCCATGTTTGTTTGATATATCTTTAAGTGCCCTGGTACTTGATAAATTTGAAACAGTATTTCCTTTTTTATGTTGCAAAATATAATCTGCCACTGCAACAAGTGTATATTCTTCGCCAAACATTTCGCCATCTTCACAAACAAGCGCCAGGCGATCAACATCCGGATCAACCACAATACCGACATCAGCTTTTTGTTGTTTCACTTCATGTGCTATAGTTGATAGATTTTCGGGTAATGGTTCCGGGTTGTGGGGAAACCGGCCGTTGGGATTTGTGAATAATTCAACGGTATCAGTAACTCCCAAAGCAAGGAGGAGCTCCGGTACAGAAATTCCCCCGGTAGAGTTTACGCAGTCAATTACCACTTTAAATTTTCTCTCCTGAATCGCTTTTTTGTTTACATAAGGAAGTTCAAGAATTTTATCAATATGTCGCTGGATATAGTAAAATTTATGCTGATACTCACCGAGTTTATCTACATCGCTATAGATGATTTCCTCTTCATTGGCGATGCGCAAAACTTCTGCACCGTCATCAGCTGAAATAAATTCACCCAGGTGATTTAATAACTTAAGAGCATTATAATTTTTCGGGTTGTGTGATGCTGTGATGATGATACCTCCACCGGCATTTTCTCTCGGTACGGCCAGTTCAACAGTTGGTGTTGTACTCAAACCCAGGTCAATGATCTTAATACCTATGCTTTGTAAGGTTCCAATAACAAGGTGATTCACCATGTCGCCGCTAATTCTTGCATCTCTTCCAATCACTATGGTTGATATACCTGATGTGTTTTTTACCCAGGTTCCAAAAGCAGCAGTGTACTTAATGATATCTTCAGGAGTTAAATTCTGACCCGGTTTTCCTCCAATAGTTCCTCGTATTCCGGAGATAGATTTGATAAGTGTCATAATAGAAAATGTAAAAATAAAATTTCAAGTTGATAACATGTAACGCCTAAATGAGTAAAAGTTATATTTGTCTGAGAAATTTATTTCAATAGCATGCACAAACAGTGGTTTGAAACCTGGTTTAGTACAGCGTACTATGATACATTGTATCAACACAGGAATACAGGTGAGGCATCGCAATTTATAGATAAACTTCTTGATTTGCTGAAGATGAACCATAATGCAAGAGTCTTGGATCTTGCTTGTGGAAAGGGACGGCATGCAAACTATCTTTCATCGAAAGGGTATGACGTAACAGGTGTTGACATTTCTTATAAAAGCATACAACTGGCAGCAAAACAGGAAAAAGAAAATTTGAGCTTTTTTCAACATGATATGCGCAATATCTTCAGAATTAATTATTTCGATTCCACTTTTAACTTCTTTACCAGCTTCGGATATTTCTACAATGCAAATGATGATGCAAAAGCATTGAAAGCAATTGCTGCGGGATTAAAACAGGGCGGCTATTTTGTAATTGATTTTTTAAATGTCGACTTCGTTTTAAAAGAACTTGTTGAAGAGGAGAGTAAAACCATTGATGGTATTAACTTTATTATTTCTAAGTGCATGATCAAGAATTTTATCACCAAAAAAATTACAGTACAGGATAAAAATGAAACATTCGAATATTACGAACGGGTGAAGGCAATCACAAAACCCGAGTTTGAGCTGTATTTGAAAGCCAATAACCTGAAGCTTAAACATATCTTTGGGGATTATGAACTGCAACCTTTTCATTCTGCAACTTCAGAAAGGTTGATTATCATTGCGCAAAAATGATCCTGCTTTCCGCAATACAGTCCTTTGATGAACAATTATTTTATTTCATCAATACAGGTTGGGGAAATTCTTTTTTTGATGCTGTACTTGTGCCTATCAGGGACAGGGAATTCTGGATCCCTTTTTACATTCTCATTGCTTTCATTATATTGTACAAATATAAATTCAAGGGAGGATGGCTGATCCTGGTTTGCATTGCAAGTTTCGCAGCTACTGATCAACTGAGCAGTTCTGTAATTAAGCCAGCAGTGGGCCGCTTAAGGCCTTGTAATGATGCGGAGATTAAGAATGAAGTTATTCTAAGGGTTCATGCCTGTGGAGCAGGTAAAAGCTTTACTTCCACTCATGCAGCGAATACTTTTGGTTTTGCAGCTATGCTTACATTGCTTTTTGCAAAAAGAAAAAGATGGATAGCCTGGCTTGCTTTTGTCTGGGCTTTTGCTGTTTCTTTTGCACAGATTTATGTTGGATTACATTATCCTTCTGATATACTGGGAGGTGCATTGCTTGGCGTTCTTTGCAGCATAACTATCTTCGCTCTCGCAAAATGGCTTTTGTTTCAAAGAATAAAATTGATTTTATAAATCATGGATAGTTTTCAAATTATGTTATTGATCCTGGCTGCCATTACGGGAGGCGCAGGAGCCTGGATACTGAGAAGTAAAACACAAAATCAATTTTTAAGCATTTTATTGTCATTCAGTGGAGCATACTTACTGGGAGTAGTGGTGTTGCATTTATTACCAGAGGTATTTGCACATACAGTTTCTTCAGAAGAGGAGCATAATCATGATTATTCTATCGCCCTGGGGATCTTGCTTGGTTTTTTTATACAACTTATTATTGTGCAGTTTACCAGGGGTATTGAGCATGGCCATTTACACTTGCATGAACATTTATCAAAAGGATATGTAACAGGCGTTTTGTTTGGGTTGAGTGTACATGCATTGCTGGAGGGAATTCCTTTTTCAGAATCTACTATTGAAGAAAAACAAATTCAATCTTTATTCTGGGCAATCTTTATTCATAAAATACCTGAAACATTTGCCCTTGCCACTGTTTTGTTTTTCTCCTTTAAAAAACCTGTTAATGCAGCTGTGTTTATCATTCTGTTTGCTTGTTTAACACC
>JBJXHH010000190.1:0-25508 GCA_046160675.1 Chitinophagales bacterium | reverse complement strand
AAAAAAATTGATGAGGGATATTTTCAATCACTTGGTGTGAATTCGCTTTGGATCTCTCCAGTTTTTCAGAACCCCTATAATGCTTACCAGGAATACCCGCCACCTCATCGTTGGTTTAGCGGTTATCATGGGTATTGGCCCATTTCACTTTCACAGGTAGATACCAGGTTCGGGAACAATTTACTTTTCAAGAATTTAATAGACGATGCACATAATAATAGTATGAGTGTGTATCTTGACTATGTAGCAAATCATATTCATGAACAACATCCGCTTTGGGGAAGTAATCCTGAATATTTCAGTAATTTGATTTTACCCGATGGCAGAAAAAATCTGCGCCTGTGGGATGAACAACGTTTAACTACCTGGTTCGAACCTTATATGCCTAGCTTTGATCACTCACAAAAAAATGTTGCAGAACTGTGCGCAGATTCGGCAATGTACTGGCTGAAAGAATTTAATCTTGATGGTTTCCGCCATGATGCAACAAAACATATTGAAACGGAATTCTGGCGCATCCTTACTCAAAAAATAAAAACGCAACTTGAAATTCCGCAGCAAAGAAACATTTATCAGATTGGGGAAACATTCGGAAGCAGAGAATTAATTAGCTCTTATTTAGGCAGTGGTATGCTCAACGCCCAATTTGATTTTAATTTATATTTTGATGCGAGAAGTGTTTTTGCTCTGGATGAAATTTCATTTGAAAGATTATCAGCAAGCCTGCATGAAACTTTTTATTATTATGGCTGGCATCATGTAATGGGAAACATCACAGGCAACCATGACATGGCAAGATTCATTTCATATGCAAGTGGCGATTTAAAATTTACTGAAAATGACAAAGAAGCAGGCTGGTTAAGAAAAATAGATGTAACAAATCCTGTAGGTTATAGTAAGTTGAAAATGCTGCATGCATTCAACATGACCATTCCTGGTATCCCGATCATATACTACGGTGATGAAATAGGAATACCCGGCGCAAATGATCCTGATAATAGGCGCATGATGCGTTTTGACTCTTTGAGCACAAACGAACAAGATGTTAAAAACACTGTTATAGAACTTTCAAAACTCAGAAGCGAACACATGGCTTTGTTGTACGGAGATTTTCAGGAACTCCTGGTAAATGATACCATTTATGCTTACAAAAGAAGTTATTTTAGCGACACAGTAATTACCATTTTTAATAAATCTGGAACTTCTTTTCAGTATCAAATACCATTACATACTGATGTAAATGCACAAAACTTGTCTGTACACTTTGATAGTGTGGTTTCCGAATTACAATATACAATTAATCCGGGGACTGACCCCGGAACATATCATAGTATGTCTGTAACTGTGAAACCATACTCCTTTGAAATAATTACATTTAAATAATTGATATAAAAATTCAACAATGAAAAAGATCATCACCTTCTGTACTATTATCATGACTTGTATGAATTTACCAGCACAAAACATAGCGCCTGAATGGAGTAAAGACAAAGTGATTTATGAAGTGAATATTCGCCAATATACAGGTGAAGGAACTTTTGAAGCTTTCTCACAACACCTGCCGAGATTGAAAGAACTCGGCGCAGGAATCCTTTGGCTCATGCCTGTACAGCCAATTGGTGTAGAGAAAAGGAAGGGTAGCTTAGGTAGTTATTATTCCATCTCAGATTATACTGCAACAAATCCCGAGTTCGGAACTATGAAAGAATTTAAGAAATTAGTGGATGAAGCGCACAAAAACGGAATGTATGTGATATTGGATTGGGTTGCAAATCATAGCAGCTTTGATAATGTGTGGATGAAAAAAAATAAAGATTTCTATACAACAGGTGCAGATGGAAAAATTATACCTCCGGTAGCAGATTGGAGTGATGTTGCGGATTTCAACTATGATAACATGGAAATGCGCCGTCAAATGATTGAAGCAATGAAATTCTGGCTGAAAGAAACAGGCGTTGATGGTTTCCGTTGTGATGTTGCCATGATGGTTCCTGATGATTTCTGGAAGGATTGTTTTACTGAATTAAAGGCAATGAAGCCGGATATTTTTTTACTCGCTGAGGCAGAAGGAAAACAATTTATAGAAATGGGCTTTCATATGGTGTATGGCTGGAAGGCTCATCATTTGTTAAATAAAATTGCACAGGGGAAAACAACTGTAAACAAATTAGATTCACTCATTCAACATGACATTACAACATATCCAGCCGGCAGTTATTGGATGAACTTCACCAGTAATCATGATGAAAACAGCTGGAACGGTTCTGAATTTGAACGCATGGGAGATGCTGCACAAACAATGGCTGTAATTGCAGCAACAATTCCTGGTATGTTGTTAATTTATTCCGGACAGGAAGTGGCCCTAAACAGGCGACTTAAATTTTTTGATAAAGATTCTATTACCTGGAATCAGAATCTAGATTACACGGAATTTTATCAAAAACTAAGTACATTGAAAAAAGAAAACCCTGCTCTTTGGAATGGCAGTTATGGGGGCACTTACAAAAGAATTGAAACCGGCGATGCAGATGTATTCGGGTTTGTACGGGAAAAAGATGGAAATAAAATCCTTGTATTGATTAATACTGTTGACGGTGTTCAAAAGGTTGAAATAAAAAATGAACCCGGAAAATATGTAGAAACCTTCAGCGGTAAGAAAGTAAAAATGAAGGAAAAGTTTGCTGTGGAAATGAAACCACTTGGGTTTGCTGTGATGGTGATGAAGTAAATATTTATCTTGCAGTAAACAAAAGCATGGTTTTTAATTCGTCGATATTTGCTGTTTTTCTTTTTGTAGTATTTTTTCTGTACTGGTTTGTTTTTCAAAAAACACTACGCAGAAGAAATTTTTTCCTGCTTGTTGTTAGCTATATTTTTTACGGCTGGTGGGACTGGCGTTTTCTTTCTTTGTTATTTCTAACGTCAAGTATTGATTATATAACGGGGTTTTATTTAGACAGAACTCAAAAACAACAGGCAAGAAAATATTTGCTTGCAGTTTCCCTTGTTACAAACCTCGGAGTTCTGGCTGTGTTTAAGTATTATGATTTTTTTGTAACCTCGTTTGTAGACGCAGTAGAATCCATAGGGCTTAACCTGCATACTGAAACTTTGCATATCATTTTGCCTGTTGGCATAAGTTTTTATACATTTCAATCTCTGGGTTACTCAATTGATGTGTACCGGAAAAATCTAAAAGCGTCAAATGACATTATAGCATTTCTTGCTTTTGTGAGTTTTTTTCCGCAGTTAGTGGCAGGTCCTATTGAACGGGCAAAACAGTTATTACCGCAATTTATTGAAAAGAAAACATTTGACTATGCATATGCTGTGAGCGGCTTACGACTGATGTTATGGGGGTTTTTCAAAAAAATTGTGATTGCTGACAATGCAGCTATTTTCGTAGATAAAGTGTACAGTTCCCCCGAGGCATTTGCGGGACATAATATCCTGATCGCTACATTTCTTTTTGCCATTCAGATATATTGCGATTTTTCGGGATATTCTGATATTGCAATTGGATGTGCAAGGTTGTTCGGGTTTGATATTATGAAAAATTTTAATGACCCTTACTTTGCGTTATCACCCAAAGAGTTCTGGCGCAGATGGCATATTTCATTGTCAACCTGGTTCAGAGATTATGTGTACATCCCGCTAGGCGGAAATAAAAATGGAGACAATAAAACGATAGCAAACCTGTTTCTCACATTTTTATTGTCAGGGCTGTGGCATGGCCCCAATTTTACTTTCATCGCCTGGGGAGCATTGCACGGTACAGCAGTCAGTGTACAAACTTTTTTCGAGCAGAGAAAAGTTCATTTCAACGTTTCAAAATACGTTTCAGGTATGTTTACTTTCTTATTTGTGTGTTTTTGCTGGATATTTTTCAGGGCAGAAAACTTGAGTGATGCGGGTACGTTACTAAAAAATATTTTTGATGGGCAGCATGCAGAAAAAACAAAGCTATTTCAATCTGCAGGTGCATGTATTGTATTATGTCAATCACTTGCTTTGTTTGTTGTTCTCGAAGTAGGCATCAGAAATAAGCGGCTTCAAAAAAAGTTTTTTGCTTTTAAGAAACCATTGAGGTGGGCAATCTATTATCTGCTCGTATTTTACATTATTTTTTTTGGCGCATTTGATAATCCGCCTTCCTTTATTTATTTTCAATTCTGATGAAAAAATTCCTGCTAAATAGTACTTATTTTTTGTTGCCGGTAACTACAACATTGGCGCTTTTGTTTTGTCTCCATGTCAAAAAAAAATTTTCTTATTCCTATATTCAAGATGATTGTTATAATAGAAGCAATTGGTTTTATGAAAGGATTTTTGAATCAGAAAAACCAGTTGACTTCGTTTTTCTTGGAAGTTCTCATACCATTTGTTCTGTGCAGGATTCAATACTTGAAACACAGATTTCCGAGGCAATGCATCATCCAATATATGCTGTAAATGCAGGTTATTGTAGGCTTGGCATAAGTTTACAATATGCTTTACTGAAAGATATTTGTGAAATGAAGAACCCGCAGTTAGTTGTTTTTGAAGTGCGGGAGCGGGAAGATTTTTTCAGCCATGATATGTTTCCTTACATAGCTGAAACGCAGGACATTTTTTTAGCACCTGTTTTTGTTAATCGGGATTATTTTGCGGATATGCACCAGGCATTCCTATTAAGGATAACTTATCAAAAAAATAGGATATATAAAACAATTTCAACCCCTGATACTTTATATTCTGACTTCGGATTCTGGCCCAGGGAAGAAACCGCTTCACAAGAAATACTTGCTAAAAAGGAAAAGCAACAAATTGAAGTTTCGGAAAATCAAATGAGCGCTTTCCGGCAAAAATTGAACTTGTCATATTCTGAGGAATATGTAAGAAGGATGGTGTCAATATGCAAGGAAAAGAATATCAGTTTTATTTTTTTATTTCTACCCGCTTATGGAAACAAACAAGATTTCCCGGTAAACGTTGGCTTTTATAAACAACTTGGGACAATAGTGATTCCTCCGAAGGAAATTCTAAATAAAAAATCAAACTGGAGTGACGAAGGACATTTGAATGTTTCCGGCGCAGAGCAAATTACAAACTGGCTGAGCGAAGCACTTAAAAACTATCTTAAAAAATCTGAATCTCCATTAATGTAATTTTTTAGTATATAAGCCATTCTTATTTCGCCATGCTACGTAATATTTATGTACATGACTGAGGGTGCCGGAAGTATTCTTACTGGTTTTTTATTTACTATTTTATAAAAAGAATACGATGAATTATTGTATCATAATGAGCTGTTAATTCCATTTATTTGTAAAAAAATGATTCAGGCGCAAGAGGAGAATTGTATAGCTCACTCCTCGAAAAGCAACCGTAAAATGATCGGGCGTTTTCAATTCATGCATAGGATTTTTCCCCATCGCATAAGCTTGATGGAAAAAATTAGAAGCAACATTTGCGATTACAATTTTTTAACTTTTTCAACCTACAAGCAAGCCTTTCCTGCATACCTCAGCGAACCAACATTTATTTCATGTTTGACTGGACCATGCAGATCAATGGGGGATAAATTATGAATTATTTTGTACAACAGTGATCATTGAAATTATTCTCGGTAGAGCATACATATTCCTCTTTCTCAGCATTACCAAAAAAGAAATTGTTTAACAGTTTTTTTCAAAGTGAAAAAAATGGGTATTACCTCGAATAATTCGGAGCCTCTTTCGTAATTACAACGTCATGCGGATGGCTTTCTCTAATGCCACTTGCAGTGATTCTTGCAAAACCTGCATTTTGTAAGGACGAAATATTTTTTGCTCCCGCATATCCCATTCCCGCTCTCAGTCCGCCTATGTATTGTACCATCACTTCTTCAACAGTACCTTTAAAATTCACTCTGCCGACAATCCCTTCAGGCACTAATTTTTTCAAGTCATCTTCTGCATCCTGGAAATACCTGTCTTTGCTACCCTGTTCCATTGCTTCCATGCTTCCCATGCCCCTGTATGATTTGAATTTTCTCCCTTCAAAAATTATAGTCTCACCCGGGCTTTCTTCTGTTCCTGCAAATAATCCTCCCGCCATAATTGTATCAGCTCCTGCAACAATTGCTTTTACAATATCACCTGTATAGCGAATTCCACCGTCACCAATAACCGGGATGCCGCTTCCTTTAATTGCATTTGCCGCATCATTAATTGCAGAAATTTGCGCTACGCCAATTCCGGCTACAACTCTTGTTGTACAAATACTTCCGGGGCCAACACCAACTTTTACAGCGTCAACACCAGTGTCAGCTAATGCTTTTGCTCCGGCACCTGTTGCAACATTTCCTGCAACAATCTCAAGATCAGAAAATTTCTTTTTCACTTTTTTTACCATCTCAATAACACCTTTGCTGTGGCCATGTGCTGTATCTACAATAATCAGATCAACTCCAACAATTTTTAATGCTTCCACTCTTTCAATTGTATCATGCGTAACCCCCACTGCAGCACCAACTAATAATCTTCCGAATTTATCTTTACAAGCCCTCGGGTGGCTTTGCAGTTTCATGATGTCTTTATAAGTGATCAGGCCTTTTAAGATCCCGTCTTTATCTACAACTGGCAATTTTTCAATACGGTAATTTTTTAAAATTTCTTCTGCTTGTTGTAAAGTTGTTCCTTCGGGAGCAGTGATGAGATTGTTTTTCGTCATCGCATCAGAAACTTTTTTATTGAAGTCAGTTTCAAAACGAAGATCCCTGTTTGTAAGAATGCCTACTAATTTTTTATGTTCATCAATAACCGGAATTCCGCCAATTTTAAATTCCCGCATCATGGCAAGCGCATCTTTAATAGTTTGATGTTGTAATAATGTAACAGGATCAATAATTAATCCGCTGTCGCTTCTTTTTACTTTGCGCACATGGTCAGCCTGTTTTTCAATGCTCATGTTTTTATGAATAATGCCTATGCCGCCTTCCCTTGCCATAGCAATTGCCATCTGAAATTCAGTAACAGTATCCATTGCAGCAGAAATAACAGGAACGTTAATACGCAGGTTTCTTGTAAGTTGCGTTGAGATATCAACCTCTCTCGGTAATACTTCAGAGTAAGCAGGCAATACTAAAAGGTCGTCGAAGGTAAGGCTTTCGCCCGGAAATTTTGCAGATAAGTTTTCCATGTGCAAAGATAAGTCGGTTTCATGCAGATGTGCAAATACAGGCGGGAAATAAAAAAGCCCCTTCGGCAGGGGCTTTTAAAAAATGAATGTTACTATGTATTTGATAACATCAAAAACACTTATTTTCATTCTATCGATTTCTCCAACACCAATCATTACATCGCTGTTTATGAATTTTGTATAGATATCTTTCATTTTGTTGATGAAAGTGGTGATGTCAAAAGTTCTCCTGTTAATAGTGATAACAATTTTGATCCTGATCATCATGATGACCTCCTTTTTTGTCGTTTCGTAAAATAAATCGCCCGTAGTTTCCTTAACCGGGCAATTGCAAAGAGGCGATCATCTGATCTTTACAATTTGTTCACCCGGTTGGAAAATCCTGTTCCGGCATGCTCGTCATTCTGTTGGACTGCTGCCTGTGTTTGTGATTTTTCATATTGTTTTTATATTTATTTTCAGCTGTTTATTTTATTTCAGCAACGGGCACACTTTTCCCGCATCGCTTTTCACAATATTTTTTTTCAATCAATATTTACCGGAAATAAAAAACCCCGGCGGTTGCCAGGGTTTGTATAAAATTGATTTTATGTTCAATCAAAATAATACATGCCCCGGCAATACGAGCTATGCGACGGATAGCTTGTAAATCGTTTTGCTTGTAAATTATTTATTCGCATGTTTTAAAATTTTCGGATGGCAAATATATTTTTGTTTTTTAAATCTGCAAAATATTTTGGGAGATTTATTTTTTCTTAGATTTTCTTTTCTCTTTAGGTTGTTCTGCGAATTCAATTCCTGTGAGTATCCATTTTTTCAGATCACTATCCTTTTTCAATCCCGCAGCCTCTACGTATAAGAAATTTTTTAATACCCTACCTGTAAAATCCATTACCCTACAATGCGGCAGCAGTAAGCTCTTTTCATACTTTTCAGTTATCACCCTGACCATTATATCATCTTTTACAATGCCAATAGTCATTTTATCACTGATCATATAGCATACCCCGCCGAACATTTTTTTTACTTCATAGCCTTTACCTAGTTGGTTCATTATTTTCTGAATACGTTCTGCTAACTGTTCGTTATATGCCATAGTTTAGATTTTTTTCAAACTCAAAATCCCTGTTCGGATCAAGCAAATGCAGCCTGCCTGTTAAAGCGTTTCCTGAAACTCTGAAACGGACATTTTGAAAATGCGTCAAAGGCAGGTTGTGATTGGGAAGAATTTCAAAGTAATTGTTAGTTGGATTTCCAGGAAAAAGTGTTGCGGGATTATCAAAATAAAACATGCAGGTAACTAGTATCTTTTCAAGCGATGCAATTTCAAAACTGCAGGAACCGGACGCATCCGGAACAGATTCATGTTGATTGCCGGATGAAAAAATTTCTACTTTCGTTTCCTGCCTAAGTATCGGATTATAGTTAGGAAAATGAATGATAAGACCCGGTAGATCCCTTCTTTCTTCTTTTGTAATTGTAAAGGGAGAAGCATCTGAGTATCTTGTGTTCAATTCAATTTCATCTACAGAAATTTTTTCCCATGAGCCGTAACCGTGCCTGTCTAAAGCACCATAGATAAAATAAAAATCGAAAGTATTATTCTCATGCAACACAATACCACAACCGGTTTCCATCACACCTTTTAAATTATATTCTCCTATTAAGCTCATTTTATTGAATTATCACTTCATCACAAAACACCCATGCTTTTCCTCCTGCTCCTGGATGCCAGGCTGGAACTACCTTTCGATTTTTTGCAGTAAGCCTTATGTATCTTGTTTGAAGGGTAGCAAAACCTGTAGTAAAATCTTTGAGGATAAGTTCATAATCTTCAGCGTTTTCAGTATTTTGAATTGTACTCACCTTCCTGAAATTTATTCCATCATTACTCACTTCAATTTCAACAGTTTCAGGCATCCAGATCCAACTCTTCACATCTTGTAAAAATCCAGCACTGATAGAATTTACCCTCTTGTTTGTTCCAAGATCAATCAATACCTGCATATCATTTCCCCACCAACCTTGCCAGCTTCCGGTTCTGAAATCCCTTTTTCCCCGTATCGCATCCAATAATGCAAAATTTCCTCCTCCGGTATATTGATTATCATATGTTGTAATATACTGTAAGGACATTGTATTAGCTATTTTTTTAAAAACACCCATAGAAGATTTTCCAGCATTTCCCTTTGCACTTTTTGCAGTAGCCATGATTGTAGCATTATGATTTAGATAAAAAGGTCCTTTATAAACGGTAGGCTTAACAAGCGGGTTTTCGCCATTTAGGTTGTATACAATGGAATTCGTACTGTCAAACGGCATAATGGTAATCAAAGTGGAATCTGCAAAAACCGCCTGACCTTGAATAATAGGGCAAAGTGGTATGTAGGAAGGAATCGCTTCTGCAGTTGCACCTGCGATTGTTTCTGCTGCATTTTCTGTCATGTCAAAAACGATTGTTGCACCGTTCATTATTTCATCATGCCGAATGATTGGTGTTTGTAGTTTTTTTCCATTCACTGAAATGGATTGCACATAACATGAGTTCGCAGTTTTATTTTTTGCTATAATGCTGCAAGTGTTTCCATTTTCAAGATGAACTTTTGCTGAATCAAACAAAGGGGTTCCCGCATCATAAAAAGCTTTGCCCGGGCAAACAGGATAAAATCCTAAAGCGCTGAAAACAAACCATGCGCTCATCTGTCCGCAGTCCTCATTCCCGCTTAATCCGTCCGGTGCATTTTTATAAAGTTCAGTTCTGATTTTGTTTACATAATACTGGGTTTTTTCAGTTGCCCCAACATAATTATATAAGTACGCAACATGATGACTGGGTTCATTCCCATGAGCATATTGCCCTATCATACCTGTTATGTCAGATTGTTGGCGCCCTGTCATTACAGGTGATGCAGTAAATAAGTTGTCGAGGCGATGTTCATTTTTTACCACCTCATTTGAAGGAAATAAACTACCCAGGTCATGCGGCGCATAAAAATTATACTGCCATGCATTCGCCTCAGTATAATTAAAGTTCACCTCTGCAGGATCAAATGGATGGTACCAACCGCCATTGAATCTGGGGCGGATGAATTCACCATCGAACAAATTCATCCATTTTTTTGAAAGGAAAGTATAATTGTTGTGTTCATCCGTTCCGGCTATGCGCCCTATTTGTGCAATACACCAATCATCGTACGCATACTCCAGTGTTTTTGAAACAGATTCGCTTTCATCATTGCTTTCAAAAAATATCTGGTCATATAAAATACGAAAGCTTTTAGGTGTTAGAGTTTGTGCCTCTTTTGCTGCCTGAAATGCTTTCATGTAATCAAAACCTCCTATGCCCTTTGCCATGGCATCCGCAATCACACTTACACTGTGATACCCTATCATGCAGTTTGTTTCGTTAGCACTAAGCTCCCACATTGGTAATCTTCCACCTTGTTCAAATTGCGTTAAGAACGTATTGATAAAATCCGTAGTTCTTTTCTGTTCAAGAATGGTGAACAACGGATGTGTTGCTCTGTAAGTATCCCAAAGAGAGAACACAGTGTAATAATCAAATGCATCTTGTGTGTAATGAATCCTGTTGTCTCTTCCCCTGTAGCTTCCATCTACGTCTTCATACAGGTTGGGAACAATCATCGTATGATATAAAGAGGTATAGAAGTTTATCTTATCATCTGCAGAGCCTCCAAATACTTCTATTTTTGAAAGTTGTTTTTCCCAGGAGTTGCTTGCCTCTTTTTTTACTTTGTCAAAATCCCAATCTGCAACTTCTGCAGTCATATTTTCCCATGCGTTTTCAGTGCTTACTGCAGAGAGGGCACATTTTACTAATATTTCATTTTTAGTTCCAAAATGAAAAGCATATTCATACGCAGAAACAGAATCAGATGTAAACGGTTCAGAAAACTCTATTGCAAAATATAGCCACTGATCAGCCGCCCATGAACTTGACCTGCGCAAGCCTTCAACTTTTTTATTGGAAACAACATTAATATATGAACCCTCCAGCATTTTATCCCGATGAGTAAGATCAAGAAGGATAGTTGATGAGTTTGTTTTAGTAAAATTATATTTATGTAAACCTACCCGCAGGGTAGTTGTAAGCTCAACTTGAATTTTATCGTCCTCTAAGAACACTGAATAAAAACCCGGTGATGCTTTTTCATTTTTATGTTTGAATTTTGATGCATACCCTTTATTGCTTTCATCTTTTAGTTCAAAAGCTTTTGTTATATTTTGAGTTGTTACAGGCATCAACAACACATCACAATAATCAGCAATACCGGTTCCACTGAGATGTGTATGTGAAAATCCGTAAATAATTGAATCACTGTAATGATAACCACCGCACCCGTCCCAGTCATTATATCCATCGGGCCTGGTATCGGGGCTTAACTGAACCATGCCGAAAGGCAGTGTAGCCCCAGGATAGGTATGCCCATGACCACCAGTGCCTATAAAAGTATTGACATATTGAGTTAGCTGGCTGAAAAGTGTTGTAATTGTATAAATGAAAATTGCAAGAAGCAGGAATAACTTTTTCATGGTTTAAAATTAGCAATTCGTTAGTTTTGCCAATCAAAATTTTTGTAAATGAGCATCTTTGATCAGGTAAATGAAGACATAAAATCCGCCATGAAAAATAAAGAAGAGGGAAGGCTGCGGGGTTTACGGGGAATTAAGTCAGCGCTGTTACTTGCTAAAACTGAAAAAGGGGCGGCTGATGTGCTTACTTCTGATAAAGAAATGCAGGTGTTGCAAAAGTTAGTAAAGCAGAGAAAAGAAAGTTTCGAAATATACCAGCAACAAAACAGGAAAGATCTTGCTGATGCAGAAGCGGAGGAAATTGCAGTAATAGAAACTTACCTACCCAGGCAAATGAGTGAAGAAGAATTAAGGAAGGTTCTTACCGAGGTAATTTCTAAAATTGGAGCTGCAGGCCCTCAAGACATGGGCAAGGTCATGGGCGCTGCAACTAAAGAACTTGCTGGAAAGGCGGATGGAAAAATGATCTCACTCATTGTGAAAGAACTTCTTTCCAAATAACATGATACTTGATATCATCTTTGTACTCATCGGCATTTTTCTTTTCATAAGAGGATGGAAAAAGGGAATTATTCAAGCAGTTGTAAGTTTGATAGCTATTATCATTGGGCTAATGATAGCTGTTCGCTTTAGCGATGTTTCAGCAGTGTATATTGACAAGTGGTTTAATATTTCTTCAAGGTATATTCCCGTTGTTGCTTTTATTGCGATGTTCTTTGCTGTTTTTTTCGTTTTTAAATTTATAGAGAAAGCCATGGAGGGGATTTTTAAAGTGATGAAACTCAATTTCCTGAATCAACTGGCTGGAGGAATTGTCTGGCTTGTGATCTGGGCGATGTTGTTTTCCACTGTTCTGTTCTATGGTAATAATATGAAACTGTTTTCTGAAGAGTTAAAATCTGACAGCATAACCTATGAAAAGCTGGAGCCTTTTGCTCCAGAAGTAACTCTTCTTATTGGGAAAATCATTCCACCTGTTAAAAATATCTACAATGATTTGCAGGAGTGGTTTAATGGGCTTGAAGAGAAAAAACACCCTGTAGTAGAAGTTGAAAAAATGGGAACATGATCTTTCTACTCGACAATTATGATTCCTTTACATATAACTTGTATGATTATTTATCACAACTGGGAGCAGAAATTCTCGTAAAACGAAATGATGAAATAACTCTTCCTGAGATTGAAGATCTTTCTCCCTCTGCCATAGTCATCTCACCCGGCCCCAAAACACCAAAAGACGCTGGCATTCTTATGCAAGTTTTGCATCACTTCCATAAAAAATTGCCTTTGCTTGGAATTTGCCTGGGTTACCAGGCTATCGGCGAATATTTTGGAGCAACATTAGTTCATTCTCCGGTTCCTGTGCATGGAAAAACCTCGCAACTTTTTTTCGATGAAAATAATATTCTGTTTAAAAATATTCCGCAGGGAACTGAGGTAATGCGTTATCATTCTCTCAACATAACAAACACACCATCTTCAGTAAATATTATTGCACAAACAAATAACGGAGAACCGATGGCATTGCAACATGCAGATCTTCCCCTCTTCGGCATGCAGTTTCACCCCGAATCTATTCTTACCCAACATGGCATGCAAATGCTTCGGAACTGGTATGCAGCCTGCCTTTTGGGGAATTTCAAAAACAGAACAGTCTAAAACATTTATATTTGTGCTTAGCAAGGAAGATATGAATCATACAGTTACAGAGGAACAGGGATTTAAATATGTAGAAGAAGGCGAAGGCGATGTACTTATGCTCTTGCACGGACTGTTTGGCGCCCTGAGTAATTTTTATGACATCATTGAATATTTCAAGAGTACTCATAAAGTAGTAATTCCAATCCTGCCATTGTATGAATTACCTCTTGAAGAAACTACAGTTATGGGTTATGTTGATTATGTAGAACGATTTGTTGCATATAAAAAATACGGGAAGGTTATAGTTCTAGGTAATTCTCTGGGCGGACATATTGCCTTGTTATATGCCTTGCGCAATTCTGAGAAAATGAAGGCTGTAGTGCTTACCGGAAGTTCAGGATTATTTGAAAGCGCTATGGGCGACTCTTATCCTAAAAGAGGAGATTACGAATATATAAAACGAAAGGCAGAAGTTACTTTTTATAACCCCAAGCATGCAACAAAAGAATTGGTGGATGAACTTTATGATATTGTGAACGACAGGGCTAAAGTGATTAGAGTTATCGCAACAGCAAAATCTGCCATCAGGCAAAACCTAGGTGAAGAAGTTGGAAAGATAGCTGCCCCCACTTTGCTCATTTGGGGAAACAATGATACTGTTACTCCACCTTTTGTTGGTGAAGAGTTTCATAAACTGATACCAAATTCCCAACTGATATTCATTGATCAATGCGGGCATGCACCCATGATGGAGCAGCCGGCTGAATTCAATAAACATCTGGAATTGTTTTTGAAGAACCTTAAAGATTGATATTACAATTTTAGAAATTTCAGAATGCTTGCAAAAGATATTATATCAGAAAGTATTCCGCCTTTAAAGACTACTGACACGGGCGAAAAAGCAATTGAATGGATGTATGAATTCAAACTTACACATCTCCCGTTAGTTGAAAATAAAAAATTTTTAGGATTAGTGGGCGAAGATGATATTCTTGATTTTAATGATACGAAAGAACAACTCGGTACATTTTTAAAAAACCTGCAAAAACCCTATGTGCTTGAGCTGGAGCATATTTATGATGTAATGCGCCTTGCTACAAACCTGCGCTCAAGCGTAATCCCCGTAGTAGATGCGGAAATGAATTACCTCGGGATAATAACAGCCCAGAGTTTGATTTTTCATTTTTCGAAAATGAGCTCAATCAGCGATCCGGGCGGCATCATTATTCTGGAATTAAATACCAAGAATGATTATGTCCTGAGTGAAATTGCCAGAATAGTTGAGAGTAACGATGCGCATGTTTTAAGTATGAGCCTGAACATGGAAGCGAGCGGAAAGTATATAGTTACCCTGAAACTTGATGTAGGTGAAATAAAACATATCATTGCAACATTTGAACGTTTTGAATATACCGTGCAGGCTTATTTCGATGAAAACGACCTGAATGATGTTTATAAGGATCGTTATGACGCACTCATGAATTACTTGAACATTTAATGTGAGTTTCAGTAAAATTTTTCTTCACCTTTCTTTACTTATCATTTGTTCAACACAATGTTATGCCCAAAATCCGGTGCAGCCGGATTCTTCCATTTTGCATCAAACTTTCGGCAATTCCGAATTTATTATAGTTGATTCCATTCAAGTACTGGGGAACAAAAAAACAAAAGACTATATCATCCTGAAAGAATTGATGTTTGCGGAAGGAGATACAATCTATCGTTCAGAATTTGAAAATATTGTTTCCGTCTCAAACATAAATCTCAACAATACAGGTTTGTTTTTGACAACCTCCATTGATTTTAATACCTCGCAAAACTCAACAATTGTTTGTACTGTTTTGGTTACGGAACGCTGGTATGTTTTTCCGAAACCATTTTTTACTCTTGTTGACAGGAACTTCAATGTGTGGTGGGTGGAAGAGGACCATGCTTTGAACAGAACTAACTATGGTGTAGATCTTATCTGGTATAATTTCACAGGAAACCAGGACAAACTGAACATGAAAGCTGCCTTTGGTTACACACAAAGGTTTCAGCTTTCATATGTTCGCCCTCACTGGAATAAACATTCAGATATCGGCGGTGGGTTATCTATTGCTTATGCAAACAATAAAGAAATCCCTTACCTCACTAAAGATAACAAACATGTGTTTTTCTGGGATAGCGCTTATGTAAGAGAAAGATGGTTGGCTGAGATATTATTGAAGGAAAAGATCAATTATTATCTTGATCATAATGTAAAACTGAAATACCATAACAATGTGATCAGCGATTCAATTGCCATACTTAATCCAAATTATTTTTCATTCGGGAATACAAAACAGGAATTTCTTTCTTTAAGTTACACATTAAATTATAGTAATTTAGATGATCGTTCATATCCGCTGTCGGGTAAGTATTACGAACTGCAGGCAGCAAAAATAGGACTTGGTATTTTTGATCCTTTAACCCAACTCTATTTTGCGGCGCAGTTCAATCAATATCTCCCGCTCACTCAAAAACTTTTTTTTCAATGGCAGATTGCAGGACAGTACCTGATTGGTTCAGAATATCCCTACTATAATCTTGCAAGCCTGGGTTATTGCGAGAATTTTGTGCGGGGTTATGAATATTATGTGATTGATGGAGAACAAACAGCATTATTCCGTTCAAATTTGAAATGGAAATTGTTTGAAACCCAGTTTCATGCACCAATTATCAATTGGGAGGTTTTTGAAAATATCCCGATGGAAGCATATGTGAAAGTGTTTGCTGATGCAGGTTTTGTTGGAGATAAGTTCTATAACCAGGATAATTTTTTAACCAACCGCTTTTTATACAGCGGCGGCATAGGGCTAGATGTAACAACTTACTATGATTGGGTTTTCCGGCTTGAAGCGACCGCAAATGCCTTAGGTGAAATTGGCGTATTTTTACATGCAGGATTAGATTTGAATACGTATGAAGATTGCAATTTATGGTAGGCTGATACAAAAAAATACCATTCCCTCTGTACAAGAGCTAATAGATACTTTGCATAACCGTAATATTGAGTATGTTATTTACGACGGGTTTTATCCGCATCTCATCAACAATATAACCTTTCCTTCGTCGCCAAAATTATTTTCAAAAGAAGATAACCAGGTAACACTAGGGATTGATTTTGTATTCAGCCTCGGCGGCGATGGGACAATACTTGACACAGTTTCAATTGTGAAAGACTCACATATCCCAATTGTTGGAATCAATATTGGCAGGCTGGGTTTTCTTGCAACAATAGGCAAGGATGAAATACAATCCTGTATCACGGCTTTAGAAAATAACACATACACAACCGAAGAGAGAACATTGCTCCATCTTGATTCAAATGTAAATCTCTTTAACGGAAACAATTATGCTCTGAATGATGTAACCATTCACAAGAAAGATTCTTCCAGCATGATTACAATTCATGTTTACATAAATGGAGAATTTATGATGAGTTATTGGGCCGATGGTTTAATAGTAAGTACCCCTACCGGAAGTACAGGATATTCACTGAGCTGTGGAGGCCCTATCATTTTTCCATCCTCAGGAAACTTTGTGCTTACCCCGGTAGCTCCACATAACCTGAATATTCGCCCTATTGTAGTGAGTGATGCAAGTGTAATTTCATTTGAAGTGGAAGGGCGAAGCGAACATTTTCTTGTTTCATTAGATTCAAAAAGCGAAACGATAAACTCCAGTATTCAACTTGCTGTGCGCAAAGAAAACTTTACCGTTTCATTATTACGATTACATGAATCAAATTTCCTTGATACATTGAGGAATAAACTTGGGCTTGGGGTAGATAAAAGAAATTGATTGTACAAAGCTTGTCCAAAGCTCAAGACGAAAGTTTGTTTAGCCAGTTTTATCCGGTTTTATAAAATTTAAACCTTGAAAATCAAATACAACATTGGTATAACGCTTTCAGGTGGTGGAGCTAGGGGCATTGCACATACAGGCGTTTTGCAATGCCTGGAAGACAACGGCATTTTTCCTGAAATCATTTCCGGCTGCAGTGCAGGGGCATTAGTGGGAAGCCTCTATGCACAAGGGCTTCCGCCTCGGGAGATATTCCAGTTTGTAGAAAAAAAATCTCTGTATTCTATTGTTAAAATGGGAATGCCAAAAAGGGGAATGATGGAGTTGAGTTATTTCAGTGAGTTGCTTACCAAGAATATCCCGCACAATTCTTTTGAAGGATTGAAAAAACCTTTTTATGTTTCTGTTACAAATTTGAATACAGGAGCCTGTGAAATCATAAGCAGCGGAAAACTTATTGATTATGTAATTGCTTCTTCGAGCATTCCTCTCGCATTTAAACCCTTGCACATTGGAGATCATATTTATGTTGACGGAGGAGTAGTTAATAATTTACCTGTTGAACCCGTGCGGCCGCAATGTAAATTACTTATTGGCGTAAATGTCAATCCGGTAAAGTATACAGATCAACTTAACGGGATGTGGGATGTTGGCTACCGGGTTTTGTTCTTAAGTTTGATGGTGAACATTGCGGAAAACAAACGACTATGTGATGTAATGATTGAACCGGAAACTGAAAAATATACCATCTTTAGTATGAATAAGGCAAAAGAATTGTTTGACCTCGGTTATGCTGCGACAGAACAAAAAATAGATGAAATAAAAAAGAAACTGCCCGAGCAAAGCAGCCAATAAATTGTAAAAAAACATAAGTAAAACATGGCACTGATCCTTCCTGTAAAGAATATCCACCCCAAGTTTGGTAACAACTGTTTCCTTGCAGAGAATGCAACCGTTATTGGCGAGGTGACAATGGGGGATGATTGCAGTGTATGGTTTAATGCAGTAGTTCGGGGCGATGTAAATTCCATTATGATTGGCAATAAAGTAAACATCCAGGATAATGCAGTGATACATTGTACGTATCAAAAAGCAGCAACTGTTATCGGTAATAATGTTTCTATTGGGCACACGGCCATTGTACATGGCTGTACGTTGCATGACTATGTGCTGGTAGGTATGGGTGCCATTGTGATGGATCATGTCATAGTGCATCCAACTGTTCTGATAGGCGCCGGAAGCATTGTGCTGGAAGGCTCTGTACTGGAAAGCGGTTTCATTTATGCAGGCTCCCCGGCTAAAAAAATAAAGGAACTTTCGACTGAAGAATTTAAAAACACCATAGAACGCATCGCTAATAATTATGTGATGTATGCGGGGTGGTTTAAGTAAAGTTCTTGAAAATCAGCATAGACAGTGGAAGTATCTATTTATGGATCTAAGATTTTCTCCATTTTCCTTTTTTGAAGTACAGCAGAGGGCTAATCTGTGGAAGCCGAAAGTTTTAATATTTGCGTAAATAAGGAGTATTTAAAATTGAGTTCAATCTTAACAATTCTATAACAAAGTCATGCAACCTTGCGATTTTAAATTCGCCTCCTAGTTACATATCTTTATCGCATCAATTTTTTTTGAATATGAAAAATGTCTCATTTCTGGTATCGTTTTTAAGTTTTGCATCATTAGTCCATGCGCAAACTACCTGGGAAAAAGTATATAACCTTATGCAGGACAATTGTGCAAGTTGTCATATCAGTGGTCATGAAAGCGGGCTGGTGCTGGATGGCAGCATGAGTGAAGTGTATGACAATATTTATTACGAACCAGCAATCAATGAAACGGCAGCAGCAAAGAACTACAACATTGTTATGCCAGGCGATCCGTACAAAAGTTTTTTGTTCAGCAAAATAAATAATGAACTTGCCATTGATGTAAATCTAAGTACAGGCGAAGGTGAACCTTGTCCCCAAGACGCAGCGCCGATGGAAGATAAAGAAATAGAACTGATACGCCAGTGGATATTGTACGGCGCAAAAGAAGATGGCGATGCAGTAGATGAAGAATTGATAAATACTTTTTATGAGGAAGGCGGGATATATTCAATAACTTCTCCACCGGCAGCTCCTGCTGAGAGCGAAGGCTTTCAAATTCATTACGGGCCGTATTTTCTTTGGCCAGAAGATGAGAATGAATACTGGAGCAAGTTTGCAACAGATCTTCCTGATGATATTGAGATAAAAAAATTAGATGTTGTAATGGGAAGCTATTCGCATCACTTTATTATTTATAAGTATGACTTTGCTACTTACTTTTCAAACCCTTTTGGACTGCGGGATGATGACCCGGAGTTCCTGGGCGTAAGTTTAGTTACTGCAAACCAGTTTAGTACAGAACTTGAGCTTCCGGAAAAGACTGCTTTCAAGTGGTCAGATAATACCTGGCTTGACCTGAATTCGCATTACATCAATTATTCATCAGACATGCCACTTGCATGTGAGGTATATGTAAATGTTTACACACAACCTGTTGGCACAGCGTTGTATGAAATGTTCAGCGATTTACCTGCTAACACGGATATTTATATTCCGAATGATAATACTTTCTACACATTTGAGCATGTGATAAATGACCCTGGTAATAATGATGAGATTTTCGTATGGGCTCTCACTTCACATGCACACAAATACAGCAGTGATTTTGATATGTATTTAAGGAATTCTGACGGTACAAGAGGAGAACATATTTTTGATGCAAGTTGCGGGGCCACAAACGGGATACCCGGTTGTGCAGATGAAATTTATGATTACCAGCATCCGCCAATCAGGTATTGGGATACTTTCTTACCCATCATACCAAAAAACGGCTTACTCGCTGAGGCTGTTTACATAAATGATGGACCTGAGCCTGTCTGGTTCGGGCTCACGAGCGATGATGAAATGATGGTGGAAATTTATTTTTACATTGAGGATACTGTGGGTTTGGATCTGCCTCCGGCTGTTGCAATACCCTCCCTTCCTGAATCGGATTTTAAAATATATCCCAACCCTGTGCATGATGTTTTCTATGTTCAACTAAATGAAATATCCGGTTTTGCATCAAACAATATTAGTGTTGAAATTTTAGATATGAACAGCAGGATACAATATAAGAGTTCGGCTGCTATGACTAATTCTTCAACTTTTTATATGAACAGAAATACATTACCCGCAGGTATGTACCTTCTGAAATTGTATGATGATGCTGGGAATATTCTTACAGGGAAAATTGTGTTTGAATAAAATTGTTTCAGAAGGAGGGATGCGAGAACGGTTGTAAAAAAGGCTCATCTTAAGTTTACATAATACTCAAAATACTTGCATTCATCAATTGCTTCTTTATAAAACGCTGTCTTTCTGTATTCAAGTTTCAGTTTGTCGAAGTTAGTTCTATAATTTATTTTTAGCCGCTTCTCATTATCATCACTGTAATCTTCACTTACATAGTAATTATTCTGTTCGCATTTTGCAAGCATAAAATAATTGAGCGCAATAAATTCTTTATCTTTTGTTGATCCTGCTGCAAGTTGATAATACTCCATGGCTTTGCTCACATCATACAGATCGGCGATATACCAGTCGTTACCTGTATAATCATAGGATGAAGTTTCACAACCATGGCACCGATAATAGTCAAGTGCCATCCAGCTATTGCCCCAGTAAGAAATATTGTAATAGGCGTTTGCAAGCTGATGATAGGTTTGAGCATGATTCATGTCTTTTGCAGAAAGTAATCTTTCCAGAGCTACTATTTTTTCGCATAAACTCAGTTTTGTGTAATCTGCCGGATGATCAATAAAATCACAGTCATGGCAATCATTGATATGAATCAGGAATGGATCTGTAGGAAGTTGCATTTTTTCATGTGCGGCAGAGTTCTGCATTTTTTTAAATGCCATAATTGCTTCATTCCATTTATATTCTTGCATTAACAGAGACCCTTTTATTTCCATCATGTCATCTGCATCGTAAGGGTATTGATCTGCAAGAAACTGATCAAAAGCTGAATTACTTTTATTCGTAAAATAACTGTACAGTTCATCTACGGGAATTTTTTCAGGTTCCTCATAGATATCATAATAGGCAACTGCATTGTTGCGGCACATTTCAGCTTGGAGGGGTTTGCCAGCGGCAAGATAATATTTCATGAGCCTGTGCATCACAATTCTGTAGGCATCGCCACTTTGAGAGTAACCAAAGTATATATTTTCGTCACCTCTTTTTCTTTCCGTTCGATTGTACAACCAACGTACATCACCTAGAATATTCTTCTCAACACTTTCGTCAATTTTACCGGCAGCATCTATTTCGTTCATCACATGAATAATTCTTGCCTGTGTAAGCAGATCGGCGTTATCACCAGCAGATTGTTTGGCGAGGGTTAAGTGTTTCGTACAACTTTCAAATTCTTTATTGATGTACTGAATAAATGCAGCAGCATTTTGCCAAAACGCCGGGTTTTTTATTTTTTGTGTTGCAATTCCTTTTGTTATGAAAATATAAATTTCATTCAGATCGTTACTTTCAGGGCGATTGTTATCATATTCACCCTGTACATCAAAGTCATCATCCCAGCGCACAGGCATGTAGTTTCTTTGAATTTTTTCCATTTCCCTTGCGAGCAGTAATTCAATTTCATCACAGGAGGGATCCAGCTTCAGCATTTCGTATAATGCTGGAACAGCAGAATTATTTTGATTGATGCCTGTAAGCAGCCAAAGAATATTTTTTTCATGATCATCCTTACACATTGCCAAACACTTTTGCCAGGTGGTTTCATTATCAATCCAGAAATCCCTTTCTGAAAATAATTTGCGGCTCAAACATTTATCAAACACAATGCTGTTATAGTAACTTGCTTCAGCAAATTTTCCCTCTCGCCAGTAAGCGCCTGCATATAAAGACAAACACCAATAATACATCTGTGAACTATCGTTGTTATTTCGAACAAACCGTTCAAATATCTTTCTGCATTCAGAATAACTGCCTGTGTAATGCGAAGCCCGCATGGCCTGGTAGGCATAACGCATTTTTAAAAAAGGATCTTTTGTGATCTCCAGCCTTTTTAGCGCATGTTCTTTTGCTGAAGTTAATTTTTCAATGTCCCTTGTAACAGTTTCCCAATAGTCTACTTCCATCACAAACGGCTCAATTGATTTTGCAAAGTAGAGATATTCAAACGAAAGATTTTTTTTGTTCTGCTTCCAGGATTTTAGCAAACTGTTTTGCGCCCAATTTCCATCAAGCTTACCCTTGTTGTTTAAGTAATTATCAAATGTGTTAAAAGCTTCGAGTGAGGTTTCATAAATCACTGCATGAATATCCTCACTTGTGATAGCTGGATTGTTAAAATAGCGTTGCCATTCAGAAACATTCTTTTCTTTGCCATCAAAGATTGAAAACTTGTTTGCTGCATTATAATCTTCTGACCAATCTGTTTCTCCGCCGTTATAATAATGATAGGAATAAAACCAGGGATATAACTCGGGTATTTCTAATATCTCAGTGTTGAAAGGAGCAAGGAAAACTTCATCTTCATCATAAAACCAACCACAGGAGTTAGAGATTTTAACAGGTATGATGGAAAATAAAACACTACTCAAAAGCAGAATAAATATTCTCAAATCCTTCATTCGTATAATTTTTTACTATAGTTGAATCAAGATGATATAAAATTACAGAGAAAGTATTGTTTTTTAGTTCTTTCGCCAGCAGCTTAGCACTTTCAAGGCTTACCGAGGGATTCATAGTTTCAAGTTTCACAACATTTCCCTGAGTAAGAAAACTTCCTTCAAAGTAAAAATTTCTTTTTGCTGTGAAAATATTTTCTGACTGTTTCTTAAACAATGTGTCAGGCAGATCTGCTGGGTACAACGGGTAAAATATTTTCAGCAGCTCAGTATCATCAAACAACAATCCCCAGCTGTAGCAGGCTATTGCAGCATCTAATGGCAGGGGATAGTCGGAAACTTTTGCGAGATATTGTTTTGCAATTTCAGTTTCATAAATAGAATTTTTTGCGGATGCATCTTTAATATTTCCCATATTATAAAACATGAGCATGCCCCTGTTCACAGGCGGTGCCCCTGTTTTTTCAACATATTTTATTTGATGTAAGCGGATAGTTGCGCTCCAACGTACCTTTTCCCAAAGCGGAAATTTTTTCATCTCCTCTATCAGAAAAAAATATTTTTCTTTCGTTGTTTCACTCCAATCACAGTCCAACTGGATTTCAGCAGGAACAGCAAGGTTATTTTCTTCGAGGATATCCTCAATTTTTTTATTGATCTTAAAAGCCAGTGTTTTTACCTCATCATTATTAAGTTTCTGTAAGGTTTCATTAGTGATGTAAACAACGGGAATGATTTCAATTCCATCCGGAATAGTCTCAGAAAAATTGATTGATGCTACGGGAACGGGCTGCCCTGCGGATACTTCCCAGTGAACATCAAAGAATTTTATGTAAAGTTTTTGTACTGAGAGAGTAGTAAGCGTTTGTTTTTCATGAGCACTCAATTGATAACTACTTTGCCAGTAATAAAATGAACGGGTTATTTCTTTTTCATTTTTTCTGCATGAAAAAAGAAAAGAAAATAAAAAGAATAAAAGAAATAAACGCAATGGCGAAAAGATTTGCGCTAAGTTCGCAAAAAAGTTAACTATTCATTTTCATGCTCCCCTTGCTGCTCCGTGGGTTTCACCTGAATTTTTCCACCAAAATCCCCTTGAATTTCTGTGTGCCTGATTTCCCCTCCGGTATATCCAACATAACTCATATATCCCGCAGTACAAAGCCCGGCAAACAATGTGATAAGTATAAACGTATTGGTTGCTTTTTTTTTCATGCTTAAAACCACCAGGCTTATTAATGCGAGTGCCCCTGCGCCGAGCATAACTTTCAGACCTATTTCACCAACCTCCTCATGTTTTTCAATATAAGCCTCATTCACTCCTGCAAGATGTTCTACTGACTCTTCAGCGCCTTCCCCAGTAGTGAATGCCGGGTAGGCAAATGCAGATGCTGCGATTAGTAGAAGCAACCCTGCAAATTGCAAATGTTGTTTTTTAAAAATAAAAGAAAATAATAAAAACCCGCTTCCCGATATACTTAGGACAATCGGAAAATGATTGAGCAACAAGTGCCAATGTGCCGATGAAATGTTCATAGTTGTAAATTTAAACTGTTAAAAATTATTATCTACAACGATTACTTTCTTTGGAAAGAGTATAAATTATCTCCTTATTTTTCTATTTCGCCAACATCAACCCACCAGCCGTCATCATCAGTTTTTTCCCGTAAAGATCTTCATCACTAAACCCTTTGCTGGTAGCATTCCTGCTTAGGTAAATATCTAAATCTTTATCCAGCACAACAAATTTATTTTGCGGAATACGGAGTGTCACCTCCACTTTCTGATCCCTCCAAAGTTCGTTTTCCAACAATGCTCTACCACCGGGTATTGTTAAAACGGAATCATTTTGCTGAGCATAAAAATCAAACTCTCTTGCCCTTGTTTTTGCTTCTTCATAGGTATTCCCTTTTGCATGTTTAGTAGTGATGACAGAAAAATTCGAATCAACACTTTGTTCTATTGAAACTGAAATGTTTTGAAAATAGGCGCTGTCGTTTTCAATAAAAATATCCTCCCAACCATTTTTATAGTGTTTGCCTTTACCCCGATATTCAACTTCCAGTGGAATTGTATTTATATATAAAACACCTGAGGAGGGATTACTTACAGGCATGGTACTGCTCACTGCTGCTTCTTCTCTGAAATTCAAGCCGAGTTTGATACCTGAAACAATGGTAGCAGTAAAAGCGGCAAACCAAAGAAATGAAAGGGTAATTGTAACAACCCTGAACCTTTTCTTTATGCCAAGTAAATATTTTGAAACAGAGAAAAGCAATCCGGCCACGGGAATTATTGCAAGTGAAAGTGCAGATACCACCAGGACCCAGCTCATTTTCCCAGAACCGATTACATGATCACTCAGGAATTGTACTTTTTCATTTAGTTGACCCGCATCAGATAATAATGCTACCCCGATTGCTACCAAAATTACAAGGCAAACCAATGCGATAAATCCCGCAAATATCTGCAACAGTGTTTTTGCTATTGGCTTAAGTGTAGCCACGGCGCTTTCTACAAAGTCACCTGCGTTGCGCTTCGTTTTATCTATGCGCTCTTTCGAAAAGGTTTCCTTTAATTCTTCCCCAAATTCGCCGGCTTTTTTTTTAAACTGGTCAGCACCATCCCTCACAGTTCTTTCTATGTTGTCAATATTCAC
>JBJXHH010000189.1:0-6280 GCA_046160675.1 Chitinophagales bacterium | reverse complement strand
TTAATAATTGCCATAAGCTTTTGATTAAATAGGTAAAGTTAAAAATGTCAACAGGATACACAAATGGCACTTTTAAATGAAAAACATACTATTATTAAGTATTGCAGTTATAAATATCACATCCAATACAAGTCACATGACTTCAGCAGAATTCTAGGTTTTGTAAAATTACTTTTCAATCATTAATGAAGAATGTTGTACTACATCCATTATTTTATAATTTTTTATATGTCACTTTGATGTCAATAAGTGGCACTAAAATAAGACATTTCCTTGCAACCGTCTAATCACATAAACCTTCTTTTATGCGAAATAGATTTGGTAAGAAATAAGATTTAAGGTAATTGTCAATAACCAATTTTAAAAACAAATCGGCAAAGTTTGGACGTAACTGCTTGCCGTTTTTGATGTAGGATTTTGTAAGACAATGTGAAGAAGCAATCAGTTTCTCTCAATTAAAAATGAATTAGTTCACAACTAATGTTTTACAATGAAAAACACCTACAATCTCTTTTTGTTAATTAGTGTAATCACTATCAGTGTTAACTCTTTTGCAAGAACAGTAAGCCCATTTCTATTGGTTCTCCCGGACTCCACAAACTCAGCAGAAGATTCACTCAATGCAATTATACAAGATATTGATGCGGATACGTTAAGATTTGATAACGAAATAGAGTTCAGGGATTTTCTGCGTCACTATGGGTTGAAAAATTATACGGTATTACCTCCTCAAATAATCAATGATTGTACATACAATCCTCCTGTAAGTATCTATCCGGTTCAAGTAAATGATGACTTTCTGAATGAATGGCGCTTCGAAGGCCTGCCTTTCATACTTATATTCGATCATATTGCTACAAGAAAAGTATTCAATCTTTTTTTACCTAGACTAAATGATCCTAACGTAAACGTTTGCAATGTAAACATGTGGCTCACACACCCTGTAACCGGCCAGGTGGCCCAATTCAATGATGTTTTCAATTGGCAGGATGAAAATGGGAAGAATATTTTCAGTGTAAATAAAAAAGTTTCTTTTCTGTGGCAAATTGAATCTGGCGTTTGGTCTTTCCCAATAGATTTTGTGCAAGATAGTACAGGGTATGACTTCACTTTTGAAGCTTATTATCCCGGGCACGATGATGCCGATCTTTCTTTTAACGGTATTGAAATGTATAACCAAGTTATACGATACAAAGACTTAGATGGTGATGGATATGGAAACCCAGGCTTGTCAGAATTAGCATATTCCTTCACTCCGGGTTATTCTGACAATAATGAAGATTGCAATGACAGTACTAACTCAATAAATCCGGGCACAGCTGAAATTTGCAACAATATTGACGATAACTGCGATGGTTCTGTTGATAATGATTTGCCTGAGTATTACTTATACGCCGACCAGGATGGGGATGGTTTTACGGGAGATGTTATTCTTCAAACTTCCTGCCTTCCTTTTACCGTAACAACAGCAAATAATACAGATTGTAATGATACTACAAACACCATTAATCCGTCAGCAATAGAAATTTGTAATCAACTTGATGATAACTGTTCGGGTGAAATGGATGAAGGATTACCAATGTATAATTATTACGCAGATCTTGATAATGACTTATCAGGAGATAATCAAAATGTAATTTATGCATGTAATTCTCAAGTAGGCTATGTGAGCGACAATACTGATTGCAACGACTCAAATGCAACAATCAATACTGCAGGAACTGAAATTTGTAATAACATTGATGATAACTGTAATGGATTATCAGACGAAACATTCACATTTTATACTTTTTATAATGATGCTGATGCCGATGGATTCGGGTCTCTTGTTGATTCTATCTCTTATTGCGATAATGTGCAAGGGTATATAACAGATAAATCAGACTGCAATGATTTTGATGCAAACATCAACCCAACAAGTACAGAAATTTGTAACAATGTGGACGATAACTGCAACGGATTAGCTGACGAAGATGTACAAACCATTTTTTATGCTGATGCAGACGGTGACAATTTCGGTAATCCGGGTAATACAATTTTTTCATGTTCAGCTCCCGTAGGATTCGTAACAAATAATGCGGATTGCAATGATGCAGAAGCAACTATCAACGCAACCAGTGCTGAAGTTTGTAATGCCATTGACGATGATTGTGATGGATTTACTGATGATGAAGATACCAACGTAACAAATAAACCAACATGGTATGCAGATACTGACAATGATAATTTCGGAGACTTACTTTCAACCGTAAATCTTTGTTCTATGCCTGCTGGCTATGTATCTGATTCTACTGATTGTAACGATAAAGATTCTAAAATAAATCCTGCTGAAGCCGAACTATGTAATGCTCTTGATGATAACTGTAATGGTTTTACTGACGAGGATTTACAAACTTTGTTTTATGCAGATGCTGATGGTGATGGTTTTGGTGATATAACAAATTCAGTATATGCCTGTGAAGCTACTGAAGGGTTTGTAAGTGACTATACTGACTGTAACGATTCAGTCTCAGCAATCAATATTTCAAGAACGGAAATTTGCAATACTATAGATGATGATTGTAATGGTTTTACTGATGAAGATGTGCAAACTTTGTTTTATGCAGATGCTGATGGTGATGGTTTTGGTGACATAACGAATTCAGTATATGCCTGTGAAGCTACTGAAGGGTTTGTTCCTGATAACACAGATTGTAATGATACTTTTGAATCAATAAATTCTGCAAGATCAGAAATTTGTAACAATGTAGACGATAACTGCAACGGATTAACTGACGAAGATGTACAAACCATTTTTTATGCTGATGTAGACGGTGACAATTTCGGTAATGCTTTACAAATAATTCTGGCTTGTGAAGCTCCGGAAGGATATGTGAGTGACAACACAGATTGCAACGACTCAGATGCAATAATCAACTCAACTATCGTCGAAACTTGTAACAATACTGATGATGATTGCGATGGATTAACTGATAATGGTTTGCTTTTTTTAAACTATTATTTTGATGCTGATTCAGATGGCTATGGTAGTATAACAGAGGTTGCGACAATTGCTTGCAACTCAATTCCTGGGTATGTTGCAAATAATACGGATTGCAATGACGAAAATGCATCTATACATCCTTCATCTGTTGAAATTTGTAATGATTTAGATGATGATTGTAACGGTGAAATTGATAATGAACTTGCATTCAATACATACTATGCCGATACTGATAACGATGGTTTCGGAAATCAAGCTTCAAGTATATATACATGCACGATTCCTGCAGGTTATGTAATTGATCAATCTGATTGCGACAATAATGCTGCTTATGTGAATCCATCAGTTTCAGAAGTTTGTAACGGAATTGATGATGACTGTAACGGAATTATTGATTACGGAACGGACTTCGCATCACTAACAGTTTCTGGACCTACAGCAGTATGTATTGGAACGTCTGTTACACTCAGTGCATCAGAAGAATCAGGATATATATACAAATGGTACCGGAATGAAAAATTTTCATTCGAAACAACTTCGTCAACTTATACAACCACACAAAAAGGAACATACAAGGTGGAGATTATCACTGCTGATGGTTGCTCAGATTTTTCGAACAACATGGTAATAACGAACATTGCCCTGCCAAGCAATTCTATATCAGTATCAACCGGTACAGATTTATGCACAACTTCATTTGTACGCATGAAAGTGACTTTTAGCAATGGGAATACTTATCAATGGTATAATAACGAAACCGCTATTCTAGGTGCTACATCATACAAGTATGAGGCAACTGTTACAGGTAATTACTATTGCAAGCTTACAAACAGTAGCGGATGCACTACAAACTCCAATTCAGTAGTAGTAACGAATTCATGTCGTCTCACAATAGAAACTGGGAATTCTGAATTTTCTGTAAAAGCTTTCCCGAACCCTGCAAATGATTTTTTCAATATTGAAGTAACTCTTTCCATGCCCTCAGATATGGCCTGGGTGCACCTGTATTCGATAAATGGTAGCGAGGTTTTAAGAACCGCTTTAGAAGTCGACAATTATGAAGGATATGGTTTAATTCAACTGCCATCGAACATTGAGCCCGGTTTATACGGACTTAGAGTAACTACAACTGATGAAGAAAAAACTATTATGCTGATGGTAAATTAGCCTCAATTGCAATGCTACTTAACGAGAAATGAGAATATATTTCACTAGTTGATGGGTAAGGATACAACTATTTGTTTCATTAAAAACTTTATGAGAAAGGGAAGCTTCCGTTGAAGCTTCCCTTCTTTTTACCCGGCTTTTGTGCGAACATCAGGAAATTACCCACTGAGTGATACATATCTGCTTACTTCGCCTCTTTCCTATAATCTTTATATTTGCGGTTTCTAAAAAAACTACCACATGGTTATTGGAATCTTAAGTGAGAGCTCGTCAGATAACAGAGTAGCTATTTTACCCGAACATATTGCTTCACTGAAAGCATTAAAAGCTGAAAAAATACTAGTTGAAAGAGGAGCAGGAATTTCTGCATCTGCTCCAGATGAAGAATACATTGCGAAGGGTGCCGAACTGGGGTCAAGGGAACATGTGATAAATACAAGTGATGTTTTTATCTGCATTAACCCTGTCTCGCAAAGTGACTTAACCGCATTAAAGAATAAAGTTCTGATTGGTGGTTTCAATCCTCTCATCAATAAAGATTTTGTTTCTCAATGTTTGAATTCGAATGTTTCTGCCTTTAGTCTGGATGTGATACCAAGAACTACCCGTGCGCAGGCGATGGATATATTGAGCAGTATGGCAACAGTGGCGGGATATAAAGCCGTCTTACTTGCAGCAACTTATTTACCAAAATTCTTTCCCATGTTCATGACTGCAGCTGGAACAATTACGCCTGCAAAGGTGGTAGTGCTGGGTGCGGGAGTAGCAGGATTGCAGGCAATATCAACAGCAAAACGTTTAGGAGCTGTGGTGGAAGCAAGTGATGTGAGAACCGCTGCAAGGGAAGAAGTTTTATCCCTCGGTGCAAAATTTATTGAAGTAGAAGGTGCAACAGAGGATAAAGGTGCAGGCGGTTATGCTGTGGAACAAAGTGAAGATTTTAAAAAACGCCAGCAGGCAAAAGTCCAGGATCATGCAGGTAAAGCAGATGTAATCATTTGCACGGCGCAAATACCAGGAAGAAAAGCCCCGATACTTTTACTAAAAGAAACTGTGGCGCAAATGAAACCGGGAACAGTTATAGTTGACCTTGCGGCAAGCACGGGAGGAAATTGCGAACTGACGGAAAACGGGAAAACAATTTCAGTGAACGGCGTAACAATCATTGGTGATTCAAACTTAGCTTCAAGTATGCCGGGCGATGCCAGTAAGATGTTTGGAAAAAATATCTTGAATTTTTTGAAGATCATGATTGACAAAGAAGGAAAACTCTATTTGAACTGGGAGGATGACCTTATAACGGGAACCTGTATTGCGCATGCCGGAGAAGTAAAAAATGAAAGGGTAAAAGCTGTAATGAGTCAATTGGCGAATTAGCAATTGAGCCAATGCAAAATGAAAATTAACTCTTGATTCAAAAAAATAATTGTAAATCGTAATTCTAAAACTGTAAAAAAATATGATTCTCTTAAGTGACATCCAGGGATTTTTAACAAGTCTCGACACATGGGACATTATCTACATTTTACTGCTTGCTGCATTTCTCGGTGTTGAAGTAATAAGCAATGTACCTGCTATTTTGCATACTCCCCTGATGAGTGGCGCAAACGCAATTCATGGCGTTGTTATCATCGGTTCCATCATAGTGATGGGACATGCAGATAACACCCTTGCACTTGTACTCGGTTTCCTTGCAGTTATACTCGGAACACTGAATGTTGTGGGCGGGTTTGTCGTAACGAACAGGATGCTACAGATGTTTAAGAAGAAAAAATAATGAATGTTCTGATGTGTTAATTCGATACAAATTGCAAACAACCTGATCCATCAATAACTAAATAACTCAATTAGCTCATACATGTCTAACCTAGAAATACTTAAAATTTGTTACCTGCTCGGTTCACTTTCTTTTATAGTAGGATTAAAAATGTTGTCAAAGCCCGACTCTGCAAAAAGGGGAAATTTCTTTGCAGGCATCGGCATGGGCGTTGCCATTTTCGGAACTATTTTCTTACATCAAAACGGTGAAGGAGAAAGTATTGGCAACCTTCCCTGGATCTTCGGCGGCATTTTAATAGGAACAGTTGTAGGATATTTTGCTGCCATGAAAGTGAAGATGACGCAAATGCC
>JBJXHH010000188.1:0-4009 GCA_046160675.1 Chitinophagales bacterium | reverse complement strand
TACATCGGCGCCTTCGCAGTGACAACTGGCATAGGCATAGAGAAAAAAATTGCAGAGTTTGAAAATAATCATGATGATTATTCTTCTATCTTGCTGAAAGCCCTGGCAGACAGGCTTGCTGAGGCATTTGCGGAACGCATGCATGAAAGAGTAAGAAAAGAATTTTGGGGATATGATAAAAGTGAAAAACTTTCTAACAAGGATTTAATTGAAGAAAAATATCAGGGCATCCGCCCCGCCCCGGGTTACCCGGCTTGCCCGGATCATACTGAAAAAATTACTTTGTTCAAATTGCTTGAGGTAGAAAAGAATATTGGCATTCAACTGACTGAAAGCATGGCCATGTATCCTGCAAGCAGTGTAAGCGGCTGGTATTTTGCTCATCCCGAAAGTAAATATTTCGGGGTTGGAAAAATAGGAAAAGACCAGGTAGAAGACCTTGCTAAAAGAAAAAATATGCATTTTAAAGAGATGGAAAGATGGCTTGGGGCAAATAAAAATTACTGAACTGTTTGCCCTTTTCTTTAATAAATTTTAAGCATTGAGCCATGTTGAACAACAGTTTTGTTTGAAATACATAAGTAATAATAGATGCCTGCGGGCAAGGAAACTGTGCTTATAGAAGTAGTTGAACTATGCAGTTTTTTTTGCATAAGCCGCCTACCAGTTATATCTGTAAGTATCAGTTCAATTTCCTGCATTCCTGGAACATGAATTGAAAACTGATCGCTAAATGGATTTGGAAAAATTTCAATTTCAGGGCTTGCATTGTTTTCAACGGCAACGGGTGTTTCAGACATTTGCGTAACTTCAATATTGTTGTACAGTGAAAATGTTTGCTTATCGTTGATCAAAATTATTTTCCCATCTGCTTTTGTTAACACTATACCTCTCCCGGTAAATCCCGTATAAGCAACACCGAGCATATCTGTCAAAAGAACTTCCCCAGTTGTTGAAACAGCCATGATGCCGCTTTTTTCTTCAATCCCGATGTCTGGCATGTAAATGTAAATCCTGTCAAGTGTAGTGTCATACACGGCGTCAAATAAATAGGAGGTATTGAAATATTCCACCAATGGAAGTTTTTTTGACGACAGGAGGTTACCCAGTGTGTCTGCGGCATGTATGATTGCAAAAACTGAATCATCTGTGTCTCTAAAAGCTGCTACTGTTATCAGCTTATTTATATCGCTGTTTATAAATAGTTTGTCAAATTCCAATACATCCCAGTCCGTTGGCAGCGGAACCTGCAGAGTCCACAGAGTATCTCCTTCTGCATTTAACTTTACGAGATATTTTACAGCTTCTCCGGAAGTGTTTAACCTTGTGAGCCAAAGGTATAAGTTGCCTGATGAGGCCAGTGATTTCTCATTTTGCCATAATTCGGGTGATGAGGGAAATTCATCTATCCCAATAAACTGTTTTTCTTCTGCAGATTCTGAGTCTAAACTAATTTGCCAAAGGCGGAGTGTGTCTGTTCCAAAATTTAATACAGAAATTTTATTGTTATAAAACTCACTCCTAAAAATACCCAAGTAGTAAAACCCAGTATATAAAAAAAAGGAATTTATAACTTCTCCTGAATTTTCAAACTCCCAAATATCATAACCAGTTTGTGATGTTGTTATAACAATTGGATTACCTTCCGGAGAGAAAACAAACGACTCATCTCTTATCCCTACAGTATCCGGGAAAAAATACACCCATTCAAGTTCAAACTCATTGTTGAATTTTGCCAGAATAACTTCAGTGCAAAACGGAGGGCAGGTTTCAGCTATACCCCAGGAATAGATATTCCCTTCAGCATCCTGTTTAAACCCACGGGGGTCTGTCATGTCAAGGTCGGCAGGGAAGGTGTAAACTGCATTATAAATCTCTTCTCCGTCGGCGTTTATTTTTCTCAGGTTATAAAATGTATCCTTGTCCCAAAGTAATAAATTTGTGTTTCCATCACTATCAATCCAACTGTCGAGCAATGGGTTGGTTATGGGAGTGTTATCCTCTACATAGTTCCAGTCTATGTTAAACTGGGCGGCCAGGTAGTTTTGGCAAGTAACCGACAGGAAAATTACACAGAAAAGTTTCTTAAAGTTTTTCATACACTTTTACATAATACTCCAGGATTTTTCCTGTAAAAAAGGACCTTACTTCTGAGGCGGTTGTAGCAATGTCGCCAATGGTAACGTATCTGTATTCATCTATTTTCTTTCCGCTTTCAAACGTAGCATACACATGCAAGATGAGTTCATCACCAGTGTCATATTCATAACCTGTAAAGAGTTTATTTGCAATATCATACCATGTATAAGAACCGGAATAACAGCCTGCAATGCCTGTCCATTTAACAAGTTCGCCAACCTGCACTCCTAAATCCGCAGGAGGGTCAGGGGTAACTACTCCAAGGGCGGCATTAAATTGCCACATGTTTTCCGGCTGCACCATTTGCCCGCCCGAAGTGGCGAAACCCGCCACTAATTTATCCTGTAGCCAATAGGTTGAAATTGTAGTGTAATCAGTTGAAGCAATGTATTTGTTGCTGAGTGGATCCACCGTATTGTTTGCATAAAAGTCATTCCTGTTGGTAAATTCCCCGCTTGTAATATTAGCAAGTTCAGGGAAAAAAGTACAGAAGTCGCCTGTGTATGACATATCGTAGTTTATGTCCATGTCAGGTCCGTTTGAGTACCAGAATTTGAACCCGAACGGAAATGCAAAGTATATAGGGTTACCTGTTGCCCCGGGTGCAGATAGTGTGTATAATCCTCCCGGCGCAATTGCATATTCAGCGCCTCCTAACCCTTCACCAAAAGTTTTGAACTGATTAATTGATTGGCATAATGTCAAATAGTTACCGAAAGCACCTCCTGGTACAGGATTATTGATTGAATACAAAGGATAATCTACTTTGTATATACTTCTCCTCGGAATGCATCCGTTATCAAGATAGTAATTAAACCCCGGCATTGCTTTTACTACTGCGTAACTGATGCCATCGCCCGAGCCGGTGGTAATATAACATTCGTCACCGGTCAGGTTTATTCCAAGTTCATAGTCAAAACCGCCACCACCTGCTGAGTTTGACAGGGGTACATTGGTGTTAACATAGGGGCATTCCTGGCATTGCCTTTCCGTTACGGAGCAGTCATTTATGTAAACATAAAAACTGCTTGATCCAATGCCTCCTGCTAAAGAGTAAATAGTATAAAATGGTAAAAGAAAGGCGCTAAAAAAAACCGGTTTGTTAATAACTATACTACTTGAAATATTCGCAGTTTGCAGGCTGCCATTTATCACTTTGTATCCTTGCAATGGGTAGTCATCAGGGGAGAGGTAGTTATATGCAAATAAAGGTATTTTACTGTTTAAATTGGCAAATTTGTTTTCACTGATAGTAAGCAACTCCGAGTCAGGGTTGGGTTGAACATTGGCTACTGAATCAAGAAACGGTACAAACAAATGAAATGTATGCTGCTGTCCGTTATACATGTTGTCTGCTATAATATTCCTCACAATATTGCTTGTATCAGAAATGCTGTATAAGTTTCTGATCTTTTCATTCATTAAATCATCAAGCGGGATACCAATTACTTCTGCTTCGTCAAGCAGTTTTTCATACGAGATTGAATAATACCGGGAAACTCCTTTAGCGGAGTTCCTGTATATGATATTACTTACAGGGTTATAAAGTTTTCCATTAGAGAGTGTGTCATAATAATCATTATGTGCAAGAGCAAGTGCCTTTGTAAGCTTTTCCAGATCGGGACTTATGCTGCTTTCGGTACGCAGGCTACCCCCCCCCCCCCCCGAAGTTGTTTCATCAAATTCTTTTTTGCATGAAAACAGAACACTTATTCCGCAGAAAAGAAAAGTAAGAGCATGCTTTGATTTCATATAAAGTATTTTTACACAAAGTTATAATTTTTTAAACAACAAGAAACTTTTTCAGCCCGCTCTAAAAACTCCATTGTCATCCAACTCGCCGAAAGCATGGCTATGTATCCTGCAAGCA
>JBJXHH010000187.1:0-42650 GCA_046160675.1 Chitinophagales bacterium | reverse complement strand
CCGTCTTTCCTATTCTCAGAGGGTCAGTATGGCAAGGGCGAAGCTGCAGTTTATTTTTATACATCGGTTTTTGAGCCATCATCAATAGTAGGTTTATTATTATATGCAGCAGGTGAAGAACAACCCGAGGGAAAACTCAAACATGCTCAGTTTACTTTGAACGGGCAGGTTTTTATGAGCATGGATGGTCCTGCCGAGTTTACTTTTAACGAAGCTGTTTCATTAGTGATAGAATGTGAAAACCAACAAGAAATTGATTATTACTGGAATACACTTACTTCCGATGGCGGACAGGAAAGTATGTGCGGATGGCTGAAAGACAGGTTTGGGGTTTCTTGGCAGGTAGTGCCAACTGTGCTGAAAGAGCTCATGAGTGACCCGGAACGGGCACCAAGGGTAGTACAGGCTTTTCTGAAAATGAAAAAATTTGATATTGAAACTTTGATGCAGGCTTAAGATAGATCACATGCCTTTATAAATATTGTTAAACTGCATAACCTTGCCTCCTTCCTATTCTAAAGAAGGCATTGCATTCTCTTGGAAGGAATTTGATACAGTGAAACAATAGCTCAATTTACCCCTTGCATTTATACACAATTCCCCCGCATCACTCAAAACGAATTCCCTTTAACTTCACCACTCACAATTCCATGGCTGCTAGTACAATTCTGTTGATTATAGTTTGCTATTTCGCCCTGCTGTTCAGCATTGCATGGGTAACCAGTCGCAAGGCCGGGAGTAATGCTTATTTTCTCGGCAACAAACAATCACCCTGGTATGCTGTTGCTTTCGGGCTCATAGGCGATAGTTTAAGTGGGGTAACATTTGTATCAGTTCCAGGTGCTGTTGGGGCAGGGCAGTTCGGTTACATGCAAATTGTACTGGGATATGTTGTTGGATATTTTGTGATTGCACAAGTGTTACTACCATTGTACTACAGACTAAACCTGACTTCTATATATTCATACCTTGGGCAACGCCTTGGCGGATCATCGCAAAAAACTGGTTCGGCATTTTTTATTCTTTCAAGATTAGTGGGGGCAGCTTTCAGGTTATATATTTCTGCAACAGTTCTACAACTGTTTATCTTCAATCAATGGAATGTTCCATTCGCTGTTACTGTAAGTATCGTTATCATCCTTATCTTACTTTACACTTACAAAGGAGGCATTAAAACTTTAGTGTGGACGGATACGCTGCAAAGCTCCTTCCTCCTTGCAGGAGTATTATTATCCATCATTGCTATCGCTTCTGCTCTCAATCTGAATTTCGGTGAATTGGTGTCAACGGTTCATAATAGCGAAATGTCAAAGATTTTTTTCTGGGAATGGCAAGAAAAGAATTATTTTTTCAAACAATTTTTCAGCGGGGCATTAATAGCAATTGTTATGACAGGGCTTGATCAGAACATGATGCAGAAAAACCTCAGCATGCGAACTCTTCCTGAAGCTCAGAAAAATATACGCTGGTTCAGTGTCATCGTTGTAATAGTAAACCTGTTTTTTGTTTCACTCGGTGTGTTGTTATTCGAATACAGTAATTCCATGCAAATTGAAATACCCACCAAAACCGATCATCTTTTCCCAATGCTTGCTTTAGATCACCTGGGCATGTTTGCAGCAATCGTTTTTGTACTTGGCATAACTGCAGCAACTTTTAGCAGTGCAGACTCCGTCTTAACTACACTTACCACTTCATTTTACATAGATATTCTGGGTAAGAAAACAGAACTTGAAACTGAGAAGAATAAAAACACAAGGCATATCATTCATATCGGATTCGCAGTCCTGCTTCTGATCGTGATTATTTTATTTGAAGCTGTGATGACAGACACTGTTATCAATGCAGTATTCACTGTTGCGGGGTATACGTATGGCCCTCTGTTGGGATTATTTGCCTTTGGAATCCTCACAAAAAGATCAGTGCAGAATACATTTGTGCCCTTTGCCTGCATCATCCCTCCTGTATTTTGTTATTTTCTCAATAAGAACTCCGCATCCTGGCTCGGGGGCTACCAGGTGGGTTATGAATTATTATTTATCAACGGATTGCTTACTTTTATTTTATTATTCATCATATCAAGGCAACCTGAAAAACAAATTTCATTATGACAGAAAAATATCGAAAAAAGAAAATGTACAAAGCCAAAGACTGGACAGAGTTCAGCGCACAAAGTAGTTGGCGTATGTTCAAAATTATGGCCGAATTTGTAGAAGGCTTTGAAAGTATGGACAGGATAGGCCCCTGTGTTTCCATCTATGGCAGCGCCAGAACAAAACCTGATAATAGATACTATAAACTTGCAGAATCAATAGCCGGAAAACTTACTCATGAAGGTTTCGGCATCATTACCGGGGGAGGGCCGGGCATTATGGAAGCGGGTAACAAAGGCGCCCATCATGAAGGCGGAAAATCTGTGGGGCTGAACATTGAGTTACCCTACGAACAGTCACACAACAAATATATTGACCAGGATAAACTTATTAATTTCAATTACTTTTTTGTTCGTAAGGTGATGCTGGTAAAATATGCACAGGCATTTATTTTCATGCCCGGTGGTTTCGGTACTTTAGATGAAATGTTTGAAGCCCTTACCCTGATACAAACACATAAAATTGAACGGGTGCCCGTGATTTTAGTAGGTAAAGAGTATTGGAAAGGAATATTAAAATGGATGGATAAAGTGATGTTGGACGAAGAAAAAAATATCAGTCCTGAGGACATGGATCTTTTTTTTCTGACAGATGACGCTGATGAGGTGGTAAAACACATAACGCAGTTTTATCAAACCTCCCATTTGCGTCCGAATTTCTGATGTCTGATGAACTCATCTCATACTTAATAGCCGGCGACAAAGCGCCTGAGTTTTCTTTAACTGATCAGAGCGGCAATTTGTTTTCTATTGATAGTTTAAAAGGGAAAAAAATTGTGCTTTACTTTTATCCGAATGACGATTCACAGACATGCATAAAAGAAGCCTGCAACTTAAGGGATAATTATGCAATGCTTATTGAAAAAGGTTTTGAAGTGATTGGCGTTTCGCATGCACCCGTTGAATCCAAGAAAAAATTTGCACGGAAATTTGATTTGCCATTCACATTATTGAGCGACCCCGATCTTTCAGTTTGCAAACTCTACGGTGTTTATGGCGACAAGTTTTTTATGGGGCGTTGGCTGAAAACTATCCATCGCATCACTTTTATTATTAATGAAACTGGGATTATTGAAAGAATAATCTACCCTGTAAAGTCAGGTAGTGCAGCTGAACAAATTACAGGTGTTACCCCTTAAAAGCCTAAATGGAAAAAATCTGACATTTCCATGTAGTTACATAAATCACTTTCACTACATTTGAACTTCAATTATGAACAAAAAAGAATTTGCACAATGAATTTCAGGAAGTTCATCATTAGCTTCTCCATGACCACACTCACACTTATCAGTATTATTTTTTACAAAGCAGCGTTTTCAAAAGAAGATGGTGCGCCAAGCGCTAACACAAATTCTCCCGATGACGGAAGAACTTGCGCAAGAGATAGTTGCCATACCGGGGAAGCAAAACCAACTACCGGCTTGCTTACTGCCAATGTTGCACCGTCAGGGTTTAAGTTTGGTGATACACTCACTTTTACTATGAATGTAGAATTTCCGGGTCGCAGTACATTCGGTTTCCAGGCTTCTCCTCAAACAATTGATGGAGATAAACTCGGCGAAATTATTGTAACCGATGATTTTCAAACAAAAACAACCTCTGCGGGAAAATATATAACCCATGAAAAGGAAGGAATTGATGGCTCTGACGAAAAAACATGGAATTTTGACTGGGTGGCTACCTCTGATGTGGGAGAAGAAGTAACTTTTTATTATGCTGTGAACGCAGCAGATGGAGATGGAGAAGCTACTGGTGATTCCATCTATTATGGTTCGTTTACAATTTTTCATGACCCGACAGATACCATCCCTCCGTTGTCTGTTGAATCTTCTTTCTTCACTGAACATTATTTATTCCAAAACCCCGTTCTGAATGATCTTAATATTGTACCTGCAAACACTGAGTTGCCTTTTGCAGTTGAAATTTTTGATGTAAAAGGCATGCGGGTTTTCAATTCTGGCAAATCATACAGTGGCAACACCTCCATTCAAATTAACTTTTTGGAAAGGGGAGTTTATTTTCTAAGATTTTTCAATGGAAAGCAATATTATTTAGCCCGATTCGTTAAAGGCTGATAAATTGGTGTTGAGTTTTTAAGAAAAAACCCCTTCCGTCTCAAGCGGAAGGGGTTTTGATTTATATTTACCTTAGCATAAACTCAAAAGAATGAAAAAAATCGTATTCCTCTTCCTGATCCTGTCAGCATCTATATTCTCCTTCTCCTGTAACAAAAAAGGTAAATCTTCCAGGGTTGATTTATTCAGTTATGTACCAGCAGATGCTTCACTGGTGATGAGTTTAAACACCGGGCAGTTAAGGGAAAAAATTGATTGGGACTACCTGAACAATAGCCCTGCAATTACAATATTTAAAATTGCACTGAAGGATAATATTTTCTCAAAATATATTTTTGACGGCGATGCAACCGGGGTAAATTTTGGCGGGCATATAGTAATATATTCAGTAATTGATTCTACAAAAAGTGAAGGAAAAATATATGCTATTATGCCCCTGCTTGATAAAGAAAAGTTTGAAACCTCTATAAAAGAACTCACAAAAACGGAAACATTTACAAAAAACAAAGAATACACTTCCTGCGCAGGACAGGGGATGCTTGCTGGCTGGACTGAGGACATTGTGCTTATGGTGATAACTCCAGATGAACAGGCGGAAGGCTCATTTCTCAGCGCTGAACTTGATTCTGCCTTTGATGTAAAAAAGCCCATGCCTCTAGATTCCAAAGTATTTGCTGACTTCCGGAAAAAAAATGCCGATATAAATATATGGGGTGATCCTAAAAGCATTATGAAAAGTATGCCTGTTGATCTTTCAAGAAACCCTTTTAAAGATACAGAGGGAATCTATGGACTCACTTTCAATAAAGGTGATATTACCATTGATTTTGATGCTTACCCGAAGGATGAAAAAGGGAAAGAAATACTTTCAAAACTTATGAACCGGTTACCTGAAAATAATATGATACAACATTTGCCGGATGCTTATACAATGCTAGTACAACTTAGCGCCGAACCAACTAATGTTATTGACTATGCAGAAGAAGTAACGGGAAAAGATGTGATGGAAAAACTTAAGAATGAGATTGACAGTAGCTTAAGCAAGGATGATATTGCAGCACTTGTATCAAAGTTAGAGGGAGACATTCTTATTTCTCTAGGCAGAATAAATACAGAGAACCCTTCTTTTGTTTTGACTGCAAGCGTTTCCGGAGAGAATTTAATTGAGTCGATGAGTGTTTTAGCAAAAAACCATATTATCTATAAAAACGGCGACATGACTATACTTACAAAAGGTAATGATACAATTTATGCAGCTGAAAAGAATAAACTCATAGCTATTGCATCTTCGGCTTCTGCTGTAGAACAAGCACTTGATGGCAGATCATCCCCTCAAAAAATTTCTTCAGAAGTAAGCAATGCCATACAAAAAAACCCATTCGTTTTTTACTTAGATGCTGCAAAAATGTTTGAAAATTTTTCAGACCCTGAAATGGGTATGATCACAAATATTGTTGGCAACATGTTTCAAGATGCAATCATTATTGCAGAACCTTTGAAAGATGACAAGGTTTATGGGGTTATGAAAATAAACCTTACAAATAAAGATGATTATAGCATTAATGTAATGCTCAAAACTCTATTAGAAAGTTCGGGCACATTGTTTAATTGATCCTGTTTGCAACTCCGCCTTCAATATATTGTTCCGCTACCACTTGCAGAAAAGGACTTTTCAGCTTCTGATATCTGGGGAAAAGATGTAATTTTTAATGCTGGAGAGTATGTGCATGTGCATGCCCCATCGGGAACTGGTAAATCAACCTTGTTGCATATCTTGTATCGTATGCGAAAAGATTACAGTGGTGATCTTTTTGTACAAGCTAAAAAAATGAACTGGAATGCTGCAGAAATAAGTAATCTGCGCAAAAATTCTTTTTCCATCGTTTTCCAGGAAATGCGCCTGTTTCCTCTCCTTACCGGATGGGAAAACCTGGCTGTAAAAAATGTGTTGTCAAAAGTTGGCAATGAGAATGAAATAAAAAATATGATGCAGTTGTTAGGAGTTACACATCTTGAAAACAAACATGCAAAAACCATGTCGCTTGGCGAACAGCAACGCATCGCAATCATCCGTTCCATGTTACAACCATTTCAGTGGCTATTATTGGATGAACCGTTCAGCCATCTTGATGAAGAAAATATCAGGAAGGCAAAACAACTTATTCTTGCAACCTGCGAAAAAAATAAAGCGGGGCTCATCATAGCTACGCTGGGCGAAAACTATGCAATACAATTCAGTAAAAGCCTGAATTTATGACTGGAAAGAAACTCCTACATACTATTCTTTGGAAGGGAAGGAAAAAGGCAAGCTTCCTGTTTGCCGGAACAGGTTTTCTTGTAGGTTTTGTTATGCTGTTGTTAGCGGTTCATTTATACAAGAATGTTTTTTCGCCTATCAATAGAGAGATCAAAGTAGAAAATGCATCTACATATCTCATTATTAACAAAAAAGTTGATCTCACAAATACCATCGGGTTAACAAAAACAAATTTTAGCGATAGAGAAGTAGAGAACCTGCAGCAGCAAAAGTTTATAAAAAAGGTTGGTGTTTTTTCTTCTAATCAATTCAAAGCTTCAGTGAGTATTGCAGGAGTTGGTGGCAGTGAACTGCCTATTGAGAGCGTTGAAACTACTTTCTTAGACACTGTTCCGCAAAACTGGAACTGGCAGCAGGGAGACGATGTAGTACCCATTATTTTATCAAATGAATTTGTAAACCTTTACAACTTTGTAATGGCGCCAAGTTGGGGCACACCGCAGATACCTAAAGAAACCATTAACCAATTTGAGATGGATCTATACCTCTCGGGAAATGGTAAAAGCAAGCTTTTTCCTACCAGGGTTGCAGGCTTTAGTGATAGAATTGTTTCTGTACTGGTGCCGCAGGATTTTATGAATTGGGCGAATACTGAATTCAGCGGAGGCGCAAAATCAAAACCCAACCGCATCATACTGGAAGTAGCCGACCCTAGTGATGTGCAATTGCTTCAATTTCTTGAAAAGAATAGTTATGAAACGAATAAAGACAAATTAAAATCCAGCGCAAGAAATTTTGTTTCTATTCTTATTCTTGTCATCAGCATATTCGGTTTACTTATTTTTTTGCTGGGTATATTTTTATTTCTCACAACTTTCAGTTTGTTAATTGCGGAACAGAAAAATGACATTGAACTCCTGTTTCAGATCGCCTATGATATTCCCTCTGTTCACAAAGCATGGATTATCAGGTTTATGAGGTGGGTACTGATTCTTTTTGTAATCAGCATTGGTATTTTGGTATTGCTAAACTATACAATTGTAAATGTTTCGCAGCAGCAGGGGTTGACGATTGAGAAAAATATTTCTCTCCTTGTTTATCTTTCAGGAATCTTTTTGCTTGCAGTTGTACTTTTATATAATTGGTTGAGGATAAAAAATGCCCTTGTAAAAATATTTATATAATTAATCCGCTTTTTCCTTCACTGCATCTTTCTCCCCGTCAGCCTCCTTCGTATCTTTCAACCTCTCTTGTAACTCATTCTCTATTACTCCTTTCTCAGCAAGGATCTCATACCATTTTATTAGTTTTTTTATATCACTAATATATACTTTTTCAACATCATGATTCGGAACGATCTTTAAGAACCATGCTCTCACCTCCTCGTTTTTTGCTTTTGCATCTACCAGTGGGTTTGTATCTTTTTGTTTATGTACTTCCAGCAACACATCAGCAAGTTGAATTGAATCCGCATCAGTATAAATAGAAATGTTTTCAAGCGGGGAGAATAAATTCTGGCGGCTTGAAACAAATTTTGTCCAGCCCTCGGTTAAAGAAGTTACGATCATCCCGTTCACTTTCTGCGTTTCGCTTTTGTACAATCCCTGCATGCCGCTAATAGCGACGATATCTTTTATGAGCATAAAAAAAATTTTTGCAAAAATAAGGAAACCAACTTAGGATTTTGATGCAATGTTGTATGTAATGCAGTTAGAAGAATAACTGAAACAAGCTAATTTAGCCGTCTTATGCAGTTTCAACTCACAAGTAATTTCATTCCTACGGGAGATCAGCCGGAAGCCATTAAACAACTTGTGGAAGGCATTAACAATGGCGAACCTGCGCAGGTTTTATTGGGTGTAACGGGTAGTGGGAAAACTTTTACTATTGCCAATGTTATTCAGCAAGTTCAGAAACCGACACTCATTTTATCTCACAACAAAACGCTTGTAGCCCAACTTTACGGTGAATTCAAGCAGTTTTTTCCGGAAAATGCTGTTGAGTACTTTGTTTCTTACTACGATTACTATCAACCCGAGGCTTACATTGCAGCTACAAATACTTATATTGAAAAAGACCTGAGCATAAATGAAGAAGTTGAAAAACTGAGGCTGAAAACAAGTTCTAGCTTACAAAGTGGGAGAAGAGATGTGATTGTTGTTGCAACGGTGAGTTGTATTTATGGTATCGGAAACCCGGAGGGATTTAAAGACAGCATCATTCGTTTGCAGGTAGGCGATAAAATGACGAGGAATTTTTTGCTGCACAGGTTGATAGAGTCTTTGTACTCTAGAAGTGCATTGGATTTCAAACGGGGAAATTTTAGGGTGCAGGGCGATGTTGTGGATGTTTTTCTAGCTTATGCGGACCATGGTTATCGTATCACTTTTTTTGGCGATGCGATTGAAGAGATTGAAACTTTTCAGCCAGAGTCTGGAAAAAAAATTGAGAAAAAAGATACAGTTGCCATTTTCCCTGCAAACTTATATATCCCGCCCAAAGAATTACTACCGACTATTTTACATGAAATACATGCTGAGTTAGATGCCCAAGTGAGTTATTTTGAGAGTATCGGAAAATACATGGAGGCTAAAAGGTTGCAGGAAAGAGTAAACTTCGATGTTGAAATGATCAAAGAACTCGGCTATTGTAACGGCATAGAAAATTACTCGAGGTTTTTCGATCGAAGGAGAAAAGGGCAACGCCCCTACTGCCTGATGGATTATTTTCCTGATGACTATTTACTGGTGGTAGATGAAAGCCATGTCACCATCCCCCAGGTTGGTGGCATGTATGGCGGCGACAGAGCAAGGAAAATGAATCTTGTTGAATATGGTTTCCGTCTGCCGAGTGCCATGGATAACCGTCCGCAGAATTTTGATGAGTTCATGGGATTGTTAAATCAAACGATTTATGTGAGTGCTACTCCCGGTGATTTTGAATTACATCAAACTGGTGGAGTAATAGTTGAACAGGTTGTTCGTCCAACAGGCTTATTGGATCCGCCAATTGATGTTCGCCCTTCATTAAATCAAATTGATGATCTGCTTGAAGAAATTGACGAACGGGTAAAAATTAATGAACGTATTTTAGTTACAACACTCACAAAAAGAATGGCAGAAGAACTATCAAAGTATTTATTAAAAATGCAGGTGAAGTGTAAATACATTCACAGCGAAGTAGATACTCTAGAGAGAGTCGAAATACTTCGTCAACTCAGGTTAGGAATGATAGATGTGATTGTAGGAGTAAACTTATTGAGGGAGGGGCTGGATCTTCCAGAGGTGAGTTTAGTAGCCATCATGGATGCTGACAAAGAAGGCTTCCTTCGCAATGAAAGAAGCCTCACACAAACTGCAGGAAGGGCTGCAAGGAACATAAACGGTTTAGTGATCATGTATGCTGATAAAATGACCGATAGCATGCAAAAAACGATTGACGAAACCAATCGGCGCAGGGCAAAGCAGCTAGAATACAATACAAAACATAATATTATTCCCCAAACAATTAAAAAATCTACGGATGAAATCTTTAAACAAACAAGCATTGTAAAAATTAAAAAAGGCGAACCGCAACCCTATATTGAGCAGGAGGAAATAAGCCTTGTTGCTGACCCTGTACTTGAATATATGAGCAGACCCCAACTAGAAAAAGCCATTACTGAATCGAAAAAGAAAATGCTTACTGCAGCAAAAAACATGGAATTTTTAGAAGCTGCAAGATTAAGAGATGAAATGTATGCGTTAGAGAAAATATTGAATAGTAAGTGAGCCTGTAAAGGCATTTGTCAATCTTTCAACATTCCTAGAAAACCCCTGCAGAAAGCCTTACCTTTGCCGCAATTTTCCATTTTGAAATTACAGTGTTTGTGAAGAAAAGAGATACAGAGGTACAGAAAGAAAATGTTTCCGCCATTGCTGAGTATGATATTCCCTATCTTGAAGTTATTGGCGCCCGTGTACATAACCTAAAGAATATAGATGTTTCCATCCCGAGAAATAGTTTGGTAGTAATAACGGGTGTGAGCGGTAGCGGAAAAAGTTCACTGGCCTTTGATACAATTTATGCTGAAGGGCAACGTCGCTACATGGAATGTTTTTCCAGCTACGCCCGTCAGTTTATAGGTACCATGGAACGCCCCGATGTTGATGACATCAAAGGTTTATCACCGGTTATATCCATCGAACAAAAAACCACCAACAAAAACCCAAGATCTACAGTAGGTACGATAACGGAGATTTATGACTTCATGCGGCTGCTTTTTGCAAGAGCTAGTGATGCGTACAGTTTTGTAACAGGAGAAAAAATGGTTCGTTTTACAGAAGAACAGATCATTCAAAACATAATTCAAAAGTTAAAGGGAAAAAGAATTGTCTTATTGGCTCCGGTTGTGCGGGGAAGGAAGGGACATTATAGAGAATTGTTTGAACAAATTCGCAAACAGGGTTATGTAAAAGTTCGCATAGATGGGGAGATAAAAGATGTGTTGCCAAAAATGCAGGTGGACAGGTATAAAGTACATGATATTGAAATTGTGATTGATAGATTTAAGGTAGATGCTGATGATCAGTATAGGATCTCTCAGAGTGTTGGGCAGGCTTTAAAAACCGGGAAGAATTTTATCATGGTCATGGATGCTGATAAAGGCACTGTGTTGCATTACAGCAAAAAGCTGATGTGTCCCACCTCAGGAATTTCTTACGAAGAACCTTCACCCAATACCTTTTCTTTCAACTCTCCTTACGGCGCCTGCCCGAAATGTAAAGGCCTGGGAGTTGTTTATGAAGTTGGATACAAACTTATGATTCCCGATGAAAGTAAAACGATTAATAATGGAGCTATTCTCCCATTAGGTGAATATAGGGAAAACACTTTGTTCCGAGAAGCAAAACAAATTGCAGCAAAATATAAATTCACATTAAGCACACCTGTAAGTAACATCCCTAAATCAGGTTTACATGTTCTACTCTACGGATATGAAAACGGAAACGGCGAATTGCAGAGTGATGAGATAACTATGGCGAATATTGATCGCTGGTACACTTTACAGTACGGCGGAGTAGCTGCATTGATAAAAAGGTGTTTTCATGATTCTGTTTCGGAAAATATGAGAAGATGGGCAGAAGATTTCATGGAACAAACCGTTTGTGATGCTTGTAACGGTACGAGATTAAAAAAAGAGTCTCTTTATTTTAAGGTAGGTGAAAAAAACATTGCTGATCTTGCACAAATGGACATCAAAGACCTGCAAAACTGGTTTGAAGATGTTGAGAAAAAAATGAATGAAAAAAATAAAACAATCGCAAAAGATATTTTAAAAGAGATCCGTTCAAGAATTGGTTTTATCAGAAATGTAGGTTTAGAATATTTATCCCTCAACCGGCCAACAAGAACTTTGAGTGGCGGCGAAAGTCAACGCATCCGGCTCGCAACACAAATTGGGTCCCAATTAGTGGGTATAACTTATATTTTGGATGAACCCTCCATTGGCCTGCATCAAAGGGATAATCATAGATTAATTGAAGCTTTAAAAAATCTACGGGACGCTGGTAACACAATCCTGGTGGTGGAACATGATAAAGAAATGATGATGGCAGCAGATCATATCATAGACTTAGGACCGGGCGCAGGAACAAACGGTGGTAAAGTAGTAGCCCAGGGCAGTCCTGATGTTTTTGTAAACCAACATTCTTTAACTTCTGATTATCTCCATCATGAAAAAAATATTGCTGTCCCAAAACAAAGAAGGAAGGGTAATGGAAAGAAGATTGTATTGGAAGGTGCAGTTGGTAATAATCTGAAAAACCTTTCATTGCAGTTTCCGTTAGGAATGCTCATTTGTGTAACAGGGGTTTCAGGGAGCGGGAAATCAAGCTTGATTAATAATACTTTGTACCCTGTCATGCAAAACCATTATTATGCATCATTAAAAAAACCTTTGCCCTATAAAAAAGTAAAAGGCCTTGAACATATAGACAAAGTAATCGAAATTGATCAATCACCTATTGGAAGAACACCACGGTCCAATCCTGTTACTTATGTAGAAGTGTTTTCTGAAATCAGAAATTTGTTTTCTATTGTTCCTGAAGCTAAAATAAGAGGCTATAAACCGGGCCGGTTTTCTTTTAATGTTAAAGGTGGAAGGTGCGAAACCTGCGAAGGAGGCGGGATGAAAGTGATTGAAATGAATTTTTTGCCGGATGTTTATGTAGAATGTGAAACCTGCCGGGGCAAAAGATATAACAGAGAAACTTTAGAGATTTATTACAAAGGGAAAAATATTGCTGATGTACTTGACATGACAGTTGACCATGCTGTTGAATATTTTGAAAATCAACCCAGGATTTTCAGGAAAATAAAAACCTTGCATGAAGTAGGATTGGGATACCTTCGGTTGGGGCAGCAATCTACCACCCTTAGCGGTGGTGAAGCTCAACGAGTAAAACTTGCAGAAGAATTGAGTAAAAAAGATACCGGAACCACATTTTACATTTTAGATGAACCAACTACAGGCTTACATTTTGAAGATATAAAAGTACTGATGGATGTTGTGAATAAATTGGTAGAAAAAGGAAATACAATACTTATTATTGAGCATAACTTAGATGTCATAAAACTTGCAGATCATATCATTGATCTTGGGCCTGAGGGTGGAAAAGGTGGCGGAGAGATAATTGTAGAAGGAACGCCTGAAGAAATTGTGAGAAGTAATACTAGCTATACAGGAAAGTACTTAAAAGAAGAGCTAAAATAATTTGATTTTGCCTTTTATTCCAAAAAAACGCTGCAGAAAAGATCGTTTGTTTTCAGCATCAGAATAATAATCATGGTATCCACTGTAACCATAACCGTAGCCATAGCCATAGCCGTACCCGTACTCAGTACCACTGGCATTTGCATCATTCACAATTAAAGCAATGTTACGGAGACCATTTTCAAAGTATAAACGGTTAACGTTATTTAGGAAGTTACGTTTACTATAATTTGCCCTTACAACATATAAAGGAAGATCAACTTTCGATAAAATTGGTATTGCATCGGCAACAATTCCTACCGGAGGGCTGTCAATGATAACGTAATCATATTCTTCCTGAAGTGTTTTTATCAGTGCATCAGCTTCTGATGAAACCAATAATTCGGCAGGATTGGGCGGCGTTGGACCTGAAAGAATAATATCAAGGTATTCATGCTCAAGATGCAATACACAATCTGCAACAGTATGTTTGCCCATCAGTATTGTGCTAATACCCTTATCATTTTTAAACTTGAAGGCTTTATGTACTTTGGGCTTACGAAGGTCAAAATCCACCAGCACTACTTTTTTCTCCAGAGTACTTATTACATAAGCAAGATTAAGGGCAATAAATGTTTTTCCTTCACCGCTTACTGTTGATGTGATAGAAAGTAAAACTCCCTTTTGTTTGTTTTTAAGGAAGTATTGCATATTACTGCGCACAGAACGGAACGCTTCAGCAATTTGCGATCGGGGGTTTTGATCAACAACAATTTGTGGAATATCAAGTTTAGTTTTTGTGTATTGCGGCAAAATACCCAATATTGGGATGGAAGTAGCTTTTTCAACATCAGGAACGCCGATGATAACACTATGTAATAGAAACCGCAGATAAACATGGCTGAAACTTAAGCCGATACCTATAAGAAAACATAAGCCCCATATTCTGTATTTTACGGGTGATACCAATGCTCCCCTTTCACCCGCATCGAGTACTACATAATCACTGGCCATACCTGCAAGGCTTATTTCATATTCGCTTTGTTTTTCGAGCAGCAACAGATAATACTTTTCTTTCAGGTCGTTCAGTCGGGTAAGTCTTGCAAATTCACTTTCTTTTTCCGGAAGTTCAAGAAATTGTTTTTCAAACTTATCTTCTTCTGTAGCCAGATATTGTTTTCGTACATTCAATTTGTCCTGCGCATTTCCAATAGATGCTGTAAAATTTTTCTTTATCTCCTCAATTTGCCGGTTCAGGTTTAAAATCCTCGGGTCAGATGGTACTACGCTGATAGATAAGTTTTCTTTTTGCTTCCTTAACTCAGTGAGTGAGTTAATATAGGGAGAAAAATCATTGTACTTCAGATCTCCAAAGAAATTGGATATTTCATCCAGGTTATCGCCAGTAGTATTTGCAAAATCGCTTAACCATTTAAGGCTCTTTTCTTCCAGCATAACTTCCAGTTGCGCCTGGTCTATTTCGGAAAGTTTTTGTGTAATGCTTGTTTCTGCAATGCTTGGGCTGATGATCTGGTTTTGTTTTTTAAAATTTTTGAGAATGTTTTCCTGGTTAAACAATTCTTTCTCCAGAGAATCAATCTGTAATTCTATGAATTCAATCACTTTTGAAGCTCCTAGGGTTTTGCGCTCAAGGCTAAGACTGATTATTTCCTGTGCAATGGTATTCACTACTTCCTGGCATTTTTCACGGTTCGGGTCACGGTAGTTTATAATAATTTTTCCTCCGTATAGGTTATCTACATCAATTTCAATATCCCCTTCTATTTCTTTAGAAACAGCATTAATGTCATTCAATATGAAGTAATAATTCTTGTTCCATGCTTCGGGGTCTTTATCGGTAAGTTTTACAAGAATATTGAATGCCGGAGTATTGTATTCTTTATCAAAAGAATAATCAATAGAAATAGTTTCTCCTTTGTAGTTATACCTGAGGTTATATGCGGTTTCATTTAGGATGGAAAAATCAATTTCAGTTCCTATAATAGCAGAATCCAGTATTGAAGCTTCAACTTTATAGGGAGATGAGTTATATATCTCTGCAGACTTTAACCTTTCTTTCAAAAAATAACTAACATGAATTGGCAATTTTTTAAGGGCATCTATTTTATATCCTTTACTCTTGAGGATGATCATCTCCTCATTCAGCCTGTCAATATTTGGTTTTGAAACAAGAATACCCAAGTCAATGGTATTTTCCTGGGATTTATCTTTGAATTGAACATCCGCCTGGCTTTCATACATGGGTGTGGCATAACGAAGATACAGGTATGCAAAAACGATAAGAAGGAAAATATAGGTAATGATCCACCATCGGTTAATCCATGCTATAGTTACGAACAACCTCCAGTTGAACGAATTAGCTTCCTGGTTATCAATCCCGTTTAATATTTCCTCATTCGCATTCATACTTACTGCAGATTTTATTCTACGGGTTTTTAAGATTACTTATATAAATATACACTAGCACTAGGCTTGTTAATGTTGAAATAATAGGGGCAATTTCTTTTACATACTCTGTATTAATAGTAGGTTCTATGTAAATAATATCATTTGGTTGTACCTTTTTTGAAACTGCCTTAATACCTTCAATAGTTGAAAGATCTATCACACTTACTTGCAAAGTATCTTCATGTTCTCTAATCACTTTTATTTCTTTTGTTTTGCCAGTTGGCGTAACTCCTCCTGCAATTGCTATAGCTTCGGCTATAGTCATGTTTTTATTTGTAAGAGGAACAACTTCAGCATTCATATTCCCCCTATACACTATTACTCTTTTGTTAGTTATTTGCAGATTTACGTAGGGGCTGATGTAATGATTTTGATACAAGCCCTGTAAATATTGGGCAGCTTCTATATCAGTTTTATCTCCCAATTTTACAATACCCAATACAGGCAGGTTTACATTTCCAGAACTATCTATTTCATAAATGAGGGTTACAGGGTTTGCCTCAGTTGCTGTAATGCCACTAGAAACCAAGATTGGGTCAATCAATTTATCACCTTTATTTGAAAAAACATAAACCTCTAAAATATCTCCTGGTACTATTTTGTAGTTTATTGAGGGTTCAGTGAGTTCTGCAAAGGGATAATCATCAGGGGTTTTAAACATCTTGTTAGGGAAAAGCACCCCGCAGGAATTAAGGCTCAGAATTGTCAACAATACCAAAACCCCTGACATAGCTCTTTTTGTGAAGTTTCCCAGAAGATGTATTTCGCTCATTTTATGCATCCAATTTTACAAAATGGGTCACAAATATAACCAGAGCCCAAATAAGGATACCGGGCAGGTTATACGTTACACATGTACGATGGTTTTACTCTTCTGAGATGTTAAATACTTTTCTTTCGTTGTCAAGGTCTGAAAATGCTGAATTTCGGCTAATATACTCAGGAATGAGGCCCTTGAGTAGTGCAACAATAGCAAAGGGTTCTGCATTGTCAACCGCTTCCTGAATTTTATAAAAAGTAGAATCCACTAGTCTTGTATGATAGCTTGCTGTACGAGCCACCATAATCTTTGGATTAGGTGTAGACAAAGAATTTTCTCTGTCATTTAACAGTTCTTCATGTAGTTTTTCACCGGGGCGTAACCCAGTAAAAATAAATTCTATGTCTTTGTCAGGGGTTAAGCCCGATAGTAAAACCATTTTTCTAGCTAATTCATATATTTTCACCCGCTCCCCCATATCAAACAGATAAATCTCTCCTCCGTTGCTAAGGGAAGCTGCTTGTAACACGAGTTGGCAAGCCTCTGAAATTGTCATAAAGTATCTTGAAACCTCTTTATCAGTTATAGTAATAGGTCCGCCATTTTCAATTTGTTTTTTGAATAATGGGATCACTGAGCCATTACTGCCTAATACATTCCCAAACCTTGTAGTAATAAATTTAATGTTTGGATATTGCTTACTTCTGTTGTCTACATAAATTTCTGCTGCCCGCTTGGTAGCTCCCATTACATTGGTTGGGTTCACTGCTTTATCAGTAGAAATGAAAATAAATTTTTCAACACGATGCTCAATGGAAAGATCAACAATGTTCTTTGTACCAAGTACGTTTACATGCACAGCCTCCACAGGGTTTGTTTCCATCAGGGGTACATGTTTGTAAGCCGCCGCATGAAAAACAATTTCAGGTTGGTATTTTCTGAAAACCTGACTGAGCCTGTCTTTTTGAGTAATATCACAGATAATGGTTTCAATCACATTTTCATCCATGAGTTGCGAAACAAGCCAAAGTTCAGTTTGAAGGTCATACAGGCCGCTTTCAGCCTGATCCAGCATAATAAGTTTTCTAGGCTTATAGTAAATTACCTGTCTTACAAGTTCGCTACCAATTGATCCGGCAGCACCGGTTATAAGAATTGATTTTCCTGCTATGTCTTTACTTATGTTCGCCGCATGAACATCTATCGGGTCCCTTTCAAGTAAATCTTCAATACGCATATTTTTGATCTGATGCGAGGTGAGCTTGCCATTTATCCAGTCTTCCATGGGTGGCAGATGTTTTACGCTCACTTTATTAGTAAGGCATCTTTCTACCACTAGGTTTTTTACTTCATGTGTAATTTCATCATCCGCAATAATACATTCAATCACTTCATATTTTTTGATGAGTTGTGCTATTTTAGAAACAGGGTATATCTTCACCCCTTCTAAAAATTTGTTCACTTTTTCCGGCGAATCATCAATGAAAGCGCATACTTTGTACTCTTTAAACATATCCTCCTTCAACGCCCTCAGAGTATTTACGCCACCCCTTCCGGCACCATAAATAATCACATTTACTTCCGGCAGCATGCTTTGTTTACTGCTTTGGTAAAACAAAACTTTTATACCATAGCGGCTTAGAACTAGCAAGGAGATGTTAAAAATGAAGTGAATGATTGCAATGGAAGTAGGCATAACAGGTACCCCAACAACAAAATATCTACTCAGGGTTGCCACTAAAACTGTAATCAGGGTAGCTACAATACCAGCTTTAACGATTCTAATTGTATCAGCAATACCTGAGTGTCTTATAATTCCTTCGTAAGACCTGAATATGAGGAAAGTAATGGTATAAAGGGTAGTTACAAGTGTTAAATCTCTCACAAATATGTTGAAAGAAATCTCTTGAGTATCAAAATTGTGTCGTAATATATATGCCAGACAATAAGTAAACATTGTGACCATGATGTCAAAACCTAAAACGATCCATTTTGACAATATCCTGGTACCTAAAACCTGGTTAACAAGGTTGCGTAACGCCTGTGGCATAATCTGGATTAAGTGTGGCTCTTGCTATTACTTGATTGAAATAAAATGATTTACAAAACTACCGGAACACATTACAGATGCAGATACGTAGGCTAAGGTAATGTGACATAAGAACAAACACAAAATATTCCCTGGATTATTTTTGCCGAATCCATGGGATTATACGTTCAAATTCAGCAGTGGTCAGAGCTGAACCTGAAGGGAGGCATAAGCCTGAAATGAAGAGTTTTTCAGCATTTCCGGATGAATAGCTGAGATATTGTTTGAAAACGGGCTGTAAATGAAGGGGTTTCCAAAGCGGCCTTGATTCTATATTATCTTCCTCAAGGCGCAGTCTTATTTCATCATGGGTTAAACGATTTAATGGTGTTGGGTTTACTAAAATCGTTGTCAGCCATCTGTTGCTGAAATGCCCTTCAGGTTCTTCCAAAAAGGAGATTTCATCTATATCTGCAAGCTTTGTTTTGTATTTTTCAAAATTTCTTCGTCTTTGTTGGATTCTTCCTTTTAGTACTGTCATCTGTCCTATTCCTATGGCCGCACAAATATTACTTAGTCGATAATTGTAGCCTATTTCAGAATGCTCATAGTAAGGCATTTTATCCCTTGCTTGTGTTGCCAGAAATTTCGCCCTTACAATATATTCCGGATTATTGCTTATCAGTGCCCCGCCCCCTGAAGTAGTTATGATTTTGTTTCCATTAAAAGATAAAACTCCAATAGCCCCGAATAAACCAACATGCCGACCATTGTACGTAGACCCCAGAGCTTCTGCAGCATCTTCTATTACCGGGATATCATGTGCATTTGCAACTGACATGATTTCCTGCATTTTTGCAGGCATCCCGTAGATATGAGGAACAATTATGGCTTTTGGTTTTTTTCCATTTTTTAAACAGTCTTTAATCGCATATTCAAGAAGTTCAGGGTTGATGTTCCAGGTTTCTGTTTCTATATCAACAAAAACAGGAACAGCCCCGGTATAAATTACAGGATTTGCTGAAGCCGGGAATGTGAAATCTGAAATAATAACTATATCATCCCTTTTTACCCCAAGAATCAGAAGTGCGATATGTAATGCGGCTGTACCCGACTGAAGTGCAACACAATAACTTGCACTTGTTTGTTCACAAATCAATCTTTCAAATCCGTCTAAAGCTGGCCCGATGGGTGCTACCCAGTTTGAATTTAAAGCATCTTGAACGCATGCTAATTCGTTTCCACTGAGGTGAGGCGGCGACAGGTAAATTCTATCATTTTTATCCGGATTAAGCATCAATCGTTGTTTTCAAAAATTATTTCATCATCATACCTCAACATCATTATGTTTTCTTTCCAGTTTTCCGTGTAAGTAATTGTTTTGCTAAAGTAATACTCCTCAATAAGCATCGCCGGAAAATTGGCGCCGGAATGAAAACTCAAAGGATAACCGCCACCAAAACGAGGATTGATTTCGCTTGCAAACAACTGCCCCTCTTTCTCATTGTAAAAGAGTTGCAGGTTTATCACTCCTTGCACACCCTCAAGATACTCAATTTTTTCAAAAAGGTAAGGGCAAATTTTATTCTTTATAGTAATTGCCTTACTCACTTCTCCCTCCCTAACCTCTAAACGTTTTCTGGGCACGACACATTTCAATTTATAATCTTTCGAATAATACAAATCAACAGTATACTCAGAAAACTTCTTTGGGTCAAGATAAGGAAGATAGATAAAATCTTCACCTGCAAAGACTTTTTCAGGAATATCAATCTTTTCTTGCGCTATAAAAATGTTTTTTGAAGCGCTGCCTGAAACCGGTTTTACAATGACAGGATAGGTAAGCGCATGTTTATTGTATTGCTTCAGGGTAGAGATATTTTTTTCAATAAAAAAATCAATAACCTTTATTTTGTTTCTGCAGACACTAATAAACCCCGGTTCTGAAACCACACAGGTAATACCCTTTTCCAACAGTTTCATTTTGTTATCCGATAGAGTTTGTAATTCAGTATCAATAGTTGGTATCATCATTCCCACATCATGGAAGCTACAAAATTCGAGTAGTGCCTCTACATATTCTTTATGGTCAGCCGGAGGAACTCGCAAGGAAACATCAGCAACTTTGCAAGCCGCTGATAACTCTGGATTACTGTCAACTGCAATTATTTTTGATCCAGGAAATTTTTTCTGTAGCTCTTTCCGAAATATTCTTACTAAGGATACTCGTCTGCCCGCTGATGTGATGAGAATATTATGTCCCACTAATTTTTTCCAGTAAACCTTTCCTTCGGCTTTTGTTCCACTGATGCAAAAACTCCAACAGCAATCTTTCTCAGGGTGAAGAAAAATATTTTTATGTCTGTAAGTAAACTTATATGTTCAACATACCAATTATCATATACAAAAATATCGCCCCAGGATTTTATTTCATTGCTTTGAACCTGTGCCCATCCAGTAATACCAGGTTTTACAAAATGCCTTTGCCTTTGTAACTTGTCGTAAAGTGGCAGGTACTCCGGCAGCAAAGGTCTGGGGCCTATCAAACTCATTTCCCCTTTCAAAACATTAATAAATTGTGGGATTTCATCAAGGTGTGTTTTGCGCAAAAACTTACCGATAGAAGTTATTCTTTCATCCTCTGAAAGCCTATTACCATTTCCATCTTCAGTATCAATCATCGTTTTGAATTTCAGCACCCGAAAAAGCTTTTCTTTTTTACCTACCCTGATTTGTCTAAAAAATATTTGCCCCTTGTTTATAAAAAACAATAAAACAGAGATTATAACAAAAAGCGGAAAGGTGAGAATAAACAATACTGTACCAAAAAGTATATCAAGGATATTTTTTATAAACAGCTGGTACATAGTTTTTCAGGTAGATTGTTGTTGGAGAATTCTGTATAATCTGATTTTTAAACCAACACATAATACTGTGAGTATTAATAAAAGTAGAATTACCACAAAACTACTTCTATTTGAAAAAATGAAAATACAATTCACAATCATTTGTAAAGACATGTAAGCAATACTTATTATCCTTTGATCTATCGAAAATTCATTGCTAAGTACCTGATACAAATGTTTTCTGTGAGCCAGAAAAATATTTTCCCTATTATTTAATCGCTGCATAATTGTAGTTAAAGTATCTACAAGGTATACAGAAAAGAAAACAAAAAGTTGTAAGTTCTCCTCCCCGGAATCAGAACTCAAAAACATAAATCCCAAAGCAAATGCAATGCTCATACTACCCACATCTCCAGCAAAACTTAATGCCTGTTTTCTGAAATTAAAAAACAAGAAAACAAGAATTGCAATAGTAAGATATCCGGCTAACAGGTTTAGGTTACTTGCCATAGTATAAGTATTTATGTACAAGTACGAAATAAAAGCTGTTAAACTGTAACAGCCTGTCATCCCGTTAATTCCGTCCATGAAGTTATACATATTCAAAAAATACAGCAACACTAAGAAACAAATGATATAATACAGGCTAAAACTTTGAGTATATTCCATCTGTAAAATCAGCAAAACGACCGCTAAGCTTTGTAAAACCAATCTTACCAGATAATGAACAGGGTTTATATCATCTATAAAACTTATAACTGAAAGGATTAAAAACCCCACAAGAAAGAAATACTCTTTTGAACCTGCTAAAAAAAACCATGCAAGTATTGCAAGCGGAAAAATAATACCACCCCCTCTTACAGGTAGATAATTATGTGAACTTCTCTCATTAGGCTTATCTACCAACCCCTTTTTTTTCGCAATTTTCAGATAATAATATTCTACACAAAAAAAAACTAAAAAAAGAATACTATAAATCCCTATTTCAGTCAAAACTTTTTTACTTTAAATAAAAAATAATGTTTTTCGCCATTTCCCTTACAATATTCCTTCTGCTGAATTTTTCTATAAACTCTGTGCGCTCAGAAGATTGATAAATGTAATTGCCAAGCTGCTGAGTCAAACCAGCAACATCGCCGGGTGCAAATAGGATTGTGTTAGGAACATACCTATTAATGAATTCTTCTGCATACCCTGAAACCCCCGCAACTAAAGGCTTTGGGTAAGCTGCATATTCAAATAGTTTTGAGGGAAGAACTTTCTTAAAAGCATCATAATTGTTTAAATGCAGGAACAAAAAATCAGAGTCTTCATATACTTTCAAAAGTTCACTCCTGCTCACAGGGTCAAGTATTTCAACATTTTTCACTTTGAGATCATCGAGCCTTTTTTGAAGGGCTGGCCTTGCACCTCCGTCACCTATGATCTTGAAATGATATTTTCCACTCAATTGTTTTGCCGCCTCAGGTATAATTTTTTCTAACCCCTGCCCGTCACCAATGTTTCCCGCATAGGTGATTGTCAAAACTTGTTTTTCGAGGCAGTTATTTAGTTTTCCGCTTTGTAGAAATTCGTCATCAATCCCGTTAGTAAAGTACGTATAACTACCCGGGTACTTTATAAAATAGTTTTTAAATCCTTCGCTAACTAAGTTTATGTGAGATGCATATTTGAATGGTTTTTTTTCAAGGTATTCAAGGAATAAAGTCAGCGGCTTCTGGTACCATTTGTTTTGTATTACATGTTTCAGTGTGTCTGAAAAAATATCCCTGATATCAAGATAAAGAGGAATATTTTTGTTTTTTGCAATCTTATAACCCAGGTGTGAAGAAAAAAACCTGCCTGAGGATACTAATACAAGATCATAACTTCTATCTCGTGTCAGTTGCAAAACAATTTTGTAATACATCCTGTAAGCTCTCGCCTGATCAAAGAATTTGTTTTTGTGAGAGGGGACGGAAATCCTTGTGATGTGTAGATTCCCGATATCTTCCTGGGCAGGTGCCTGTACTTTATAGGTATGATACCTGTTCGGCTGGGATGTAAATAAAAATATATCGCCTGCCTCTCCCAGTTCTTTACTGAGTGCCCCAGCAAGTGCTGTGTTCCTGAATGATCCCGCACTTAGGTCTGGCTCATAAAAATAAGTAAGATATAAAATCCTTTTTTTCAATTTACAAATCTGATTTCAGTACTCATTTCTTTTTGAAAAGTACACCGGCAGGCTTTTGACTGCACTAGCCTGTTGAAACCATGAGCAATTTCACAATCCAATAATTCAATGCGTTCTGCGCCGATAAACGTCATTTCCGCAAATTCAGAAATGATAATATTATTCACCAAGTTCGCTTTTACATTTTCATGAAAATAAAAATAACTGTATGACTGGTGTTTTATATTGCCTTTCATTTCATCAGTCAGAACAATTTTTCCCGCATGTTTTTGAAATTTTCTTTCATGTATTACGGCATGCTTTTTATATCCGTCATGTGTTGCAAGTATTGCATTTTCCTCTTCAAGGACAATTTTCACAGATGCCCGTTTTGCGGTTCTGAAAACACACCATACATCAGATGAGTTTTCATCATTATAAGCAACTGTATTGTGCGCCTTAGTAGATCTTTCATAATATCGCCTTTCGCATTTTTCATAGGTTGATGTACCTGTGTCAATAATAAATGGTTTGCCCCCAATGTGAAGAATAAAACTAAAAGTATCAGCATGTGCATGCCCCGCCTGATAAGTAACAGAAAGTTCTCCGACGTCAAAAAAAAATTCAGCGTTATCCAATTTCCAATATCTATATCCTGACTCAAAAAGTTTACTTACCCTGGGGTAAACTCCGAGAGATTCAGAATACTTTCTTAATTCAGGAGTTGTGTGCGCAATGTTTTCAGCACTGTCATTTACATATGGAATTTCATAATTTTGAAATGTAATTCCTGTAAGCCACCCTAACATTGTGCCTGCCTTTTCCCTCAATAACAATAAAAACTTCTGATCACTTTGCCATCTATTATTTTGCAGAAAATTGATCACATCCATCAAATGCTCAAGCAATACCTGATGATACATTGGGCTTCTCTCAAAATGAGCTCCGTCTGATAAAATTTGTTTTTCAATTTCCTTTTCAATTATTTTTTTGCCTGCTTCAAAAAACTGCTTATCTGAAAAATACATACCGGCTGCTATCAATGAAAATCCATTATCTAATATATGATTGTGTAATAAATGATACTCAATGTTATCCAAAAGGATTTTATACTGCGCATATAAACTGGCATTAATATCATTGTTTTGAATTTGATTTTTGGAAAAAAATTTTATCCAGTTTAAACCTCTTAAAGAAATTGGATAAGGCTCTAAAGCAGTAGGTGCATCAGGCAGTTTTCTAATAAAATCTTGTATCAATAAAACCCCTTGCTCAGAGGAAATATTCTGCTGATTCAGGAAATCAAAATATACGAGGTTATAATTCCATAAACGCCCATGATCAAAAAAAGACCAGTTTATATTATCGAGGTTAAATTTTTTTTCTTTGTTCAGAAATGATAAATCAATCTGATCATAAGAAAAAAAAATTGATGGCTTGGCGGGAATGAAATCCTGTAATCGTGTGGGAGTACTTTGGGCTGGAATATAAAAAGGGTATGTATGCCTTTTTACCCCTCTTATCTTTTTTCTAAGTGGATAGTAAGCCTGATAAAATAATTGTTTGAAAGTTAGAAATTGTATGGTAGAAATATACCTAAATATATTGGAAATCATTTATTTCAGCTTGTTATCTTTCTCCCGGAGAATTGTTTTAACCAACTGTCAATAGCTAGAATAGAAAAAATAGTATACGAACCGTCAATCTTGCTATTCCTGTTATCTTCAATCAATTGCAGGACTTCTTTCTTGTTAAAAATACCCGACTCTTCAAATTGTTTATCATGAATACGTTCCAGTATTTTTTCATGCCAGGATTCCATCACCCATTTCCTGATAGACCCTCCAAAACCCGTTTTTGAGCGTTTCATGATATCTTGTGGTAGGTATTTCTCAGCTACTTTTCGAAGTATATACTTTGTTTGCCTTCCATGCATCTTATATTGCACAGGGATTTTTGTACTGAGGGAAACAAGTTCAAGATCCAGGAAAGGAACCCTTATTTCAACGCTTGCAGCCATGCCCATCTTATCATTATAATTCAGGTTATGATCTACTAAAAATGAGCGCATTTCAAGAAAAAGCATTTTGTTTATGTCTTCATATTCATCCGGAATAGAAGCAAGTTGTTCAAACAAATATTGTTCTGGATCATAGCCATTAAGATTTTGAAGCATAGTATCAGAAAATATCTTTTTATTTTCCATTACCGGGAACCACTCAAAATAACTTACCAGGCGTTCATCTTGTCCTGCAGAAATATTCCGTAGGTATTTTTTTAGCCTCCTGCTAAAAGGATGCAGGTAACTTTTTGATCCCTTAGAAAGTAGTTTGGAAGCCTTGAGTAAGAGTGGGGCCCTTTTCAGAAGCTTATCATAGTACAATGCTTCATGACGCCGATAACCTGAAAACAATTCATCGCCCCCAACTCCACTAAGTAAAACCTTAATATTTTGCTCCCTTGCAGCTTTGCTTATGTGATATACATATAAGGGCGCTATATCAGCTAATGGTTCATCTAAATTATAGATCATGTTGTCAAATTCATCCCAGAATTTGAAATCTACATCTACAATATGCAGGTCAGCATGCAGCATCTTACATATTTGTTTCGCATATACGATATCTTCAGAAAATCCTTCAGCCCCTATTTCATTTTTGTTAACAGTAAAACATGTCATTTTCTTTCCTTGCATTTGTTTCGCAGCCATTGAAAGAATAAGGCTGGAGTCAATTCCTCCTGAAGCAAAAAACCCAATAGGGACATCAGATAATAATTGCCTTTCCACAGCTTTTTGCAGTGAAACCTTTACATAATATTCCCATTCTTCCTCGTCAAAATCGAAACGCTTTCCATCAAAAGGTATCTGGTAATACTTATGTATGGAAAATGTTTTCACTAAATTGTTAAGGTTACAAGTTATGAAGTTTCCGGGTAGTAGTCGGCTTACATATTTGTACGGTGTTTTTTCTCCCGGCGACCAGAGATAATGCAGATAATCCGCAAATATTTTATAATCAATATCGGCATTAAATTGCGGTAAAAACTGGAATGCCTTTAACTCAGAACAAAATGCGAACTCATTGTTTGTTTTAAAGTAATACAATGGTTTTACGCCGAGTTGATCCCTTGCTATAAATAATTCCTTGCTGTCAAGATGATAAATTGCGAAAGCAAAAATACCATTGAGTTTTTGCAAAATGTTTTTCCCGTAAGCAATATATCCCTTCAGGATTGTTTCAGTATCGCTGTGAGTATGAAATATCGAGCCTTTAAGTTCAAGTTCTTTGCGTAGTTCAAAATGGTTGTAAATTTCGCCATTATATATAATCACATATTTACCAGAGTCATCATACATCGGTTGGTTTGCTTCAACGGAAACATCCTGAATTGTGAGCCGGTGATTCCCTAAAAAGATATTGTCATCTTCAAAATATCCAGAATGATCAGGCCCCCTGTGACGTATGCTTTGGAAGGCTGCCTCCAGTGCATGCGGATTTTCTTGCTTCTTTTTCACTACCCCTAAAATTCCACACATATTTCCTTAGTTAATCACCTGGATAGGCATATTTGACTGTAAGCTTTTTATAACAGCAAGAGTAGCCCTTGTGCTATGTACTGCACTGTAAAATGGAACGCAAAGGTCTTTTCCGGTTTCTACAGATTGCACAAAATTTTTCAGCAAAGTTTCATGCCCCTTATCCTGTTGTATTTTAAAAAAACTTAAAGGGTTTTTCCTTCGCCCATAAATTTTGATGTTTCTAAAGTTATCTATTACACAAATTTTTCCATTACAAAATATTTCAATTTTTTCTTTTGGATAACTTTTATGCCCGTTTGAAAAATAATTGATACTTGCAGTGCTGCTATTTTCCATTTTTAAGTTGATGCTCACAGTATCGGAAATGAGAGTATTACTGTTGCCCATAGAATGTGCGAAAACCTGTTTTATCTTACATCCCGAGATGAAAGACGCCAGGTCAATAAAATGGCAGGCTTCACCGATAATTCTGCCGCCACCAGTAAGCGGGTCATGGGGCCATGCATCCGGTGGCAGGTAGCCAGCATTTACTGTTATAATGATATGCATATGATCAGCAACATTAAAAAGTGTTTTCGCTTTTTGTACATACGGCGAAAACCGCCGATTAAATCCAACCGTAAACACTTTGCTTTTTGCTGATGTTTCATGATAAGTGAGCAACAGTTTTTCCAATTCTTCTTCTTGTATAACAAGTGGTTTTTCCACAAATACATGCTTTCCTGCTAGCATAGCCTGGATACACATCTCTGCATGCATGTCATGCCGGGTGGTGATGATAACCGAATTAATATTTTCATTCTGAAGGATACTTTTATAATCAGAAGTAGCAAGGGGGATAGCATATTTTTTGGCAAGCGAGGTTGCATGTAATCCCTGTATACTGGCTATAGAAATGATGTTTACAGACTGCTTTTTCAAAACAGGCAAAATCTTTCCCCTGGTAAAGTTTCCTGCACCTATAATGCCCAATGCTGCTTTGTTTTTAGTAACCTCTGCTTGTTCACTTCTACTTACCTCTCTGGAGAATTCTTTTTGTTGTTGAGGATATACGAGGATATGAGCTATCATGTCCTGGTCAGAAATGTTTGCATAGAGCTTATCAAATTCATGGAGAGGGTATTTTCTACTAGTAAAGGAATTTACACTTAGGGATTTATTTTTGAGATGTTGTAGAATAGTTTCAAAATTCCTTTTCGCCGTCCATCGAACATAGGGTAAAGGATAATCGTATCCCTTGTCCTCATATTGAACATCATATCTTCCGGGGCCGTATGATTCAGATACTATAAATTCTAATTCCTTTTTGTAGAATTCATTTCGGTTCAGCTCCATCCCAACAACACCTACCAGCACAACTTTTCCTTTCTTGCGGCAAAATCTTGCGGCTTGGTTAATAATAGAAGTGTTACTCGTACTTGCAGCAATTATGACAGCGTCTGCACCAAAGTTATTTGTGTATTGATAACATAAGTCAATCACAGATTTATCATCATTGGCATGAAATGCATGCAATCCTATTTTTCTGGCAAAATCAATCCTGTGACTATTCACTTCCGTGGCAATTACATTACATCCGTTTGCTTTTAGCAAACTACAGGTTAAAAGACCAACTAACCCTAATCCGATAACAATTATTGTTTCTCCTATTTGAGGTTGAATGTTTCTTATGCCTTGCAGCGCTACTGCGCCAAGCACAGTATAACATGCATCTTCATCAGATACCCCCTCCGGAATTTTTGCAACTAAATTTTTTGGAACACAAACATACTCAGCATGCCCACCATTTGAAATTACCCTGTCGCCCAACGAAAATTCATGGACATCTTTCCCCATTTCGACAACTTCGCCTGCATTGCTATAACCTAACGGTAGCGGTTCATCCAGTTTACTGAAAACTGTTTCCATTGTCGGGATCAATCCATCTGTTTTTATTTTATTCAACACTTCTTGCACTCGCTCTGGTTGTTGTCTTACTTTGCTGAAAATATTCGCCTTACCAAAATCTATAAGCATTTTTTCAGTGCCGGGAGAAACCAATGAGCAACGGGTCTTGATAAGAACATATCCTGCTGGCACTGCAGGTACAGGAACGTCTTCTAAAAATGTTTCCCCTGAGCGGATATTCTGTACAACCTGTTTCATAGCTTTTACTTTTTAATCAATCTCAGGATAGAATCCGTTTTCTGTTTTGTTTTATCCATTGAATAATTCTGGTTACGGCTTTTCCATCTCCGTATGGATTCACTGCCTGCGACATTTTTTTATAAGTTGAGTGGTGAATTACGAGTTTTTTTACTTCGGAAAAGATTTTTTTCGAATCAGTGCCTGTAAGTTTCACTACACCGGCTTTTACCGCTTCAGGCCTTTCTGTAGTTTCCCGCATCACAAGCACTGGTTTTCCCAATGATGGTGCTTCTTCCTGTATACCTCCAGAATCCGTGAGAACAATCCATGATCTTTTTAAGAGAAACACAAAATCAGGGTATGAAAGGGGTTTGATGAGCAGTATATTTTTTTCGTTTTTCAAAGTTTTGTTTACAACATCTTGTACCTGTGGGTTAAGATGTACAGGATAAATGATGTGTATATCTGGTAATTCTCTGGCAATTTTTTTTAATGCTTTGCATATATTAACAAAACCGCTTCCGAAACTTTCCCGCCGATGTGCTGTTACCAGAATTACTTTCTTTTTGCTGCTGAGAATGTTATTAATTTCGGTTTTATGTTCGGTTGCGGTTAATTGTTTAACTTTTTTACTTGTATATAAGAGTGCATCAATTACTGTATTGCCTGTAATGATAATATTGCTTTTACTTACCCCTTCTTTTAATAAATTGTTCTTGTTTACAGCTGTAGGAGCAAAATGAAAATGAGCGATGCGGCCAATAATTGTTCGGTTTGCTTCTTCGGGAAAAGGAGCTTGCAGGTTATAAGTTCTCATGCCCGCTTCAATATGCGCAACTTTAATGTTGAGATAAAAGGCGGCTATTGCTGCTATACATGATGTAGTAGTATCACCATGCACACAAACTAAATCCGGTTTAGCTTGCTTCAAAACTTTTGTGAATTCAGTTAAAACTCTTGCTGAAAGCGAAGCAAGGTCCTGTCCGGGTTGCATTAGGTTAAGATCAAAGTAAGGCTTCAATTGAAAAAAATTCAGAACCTGATCAAGCATCTCCCTGTGTTGTGCAGTTACACAAAGAGTGTGTTTTATGTTTTTTTGAGTAGCTAGGTGCCTGGAAAGTAAAGCCATTTTTATTGCCTCAGGCCTCGTTCCGAAAACTGAAAGAATATGCATAATTATCTGGTATTATTAGCCACCATCTTAGGGTGTAATTTTGTACTGCCTTGGTTTTTCCGTTTTTGATGAGCAGTAACTTTGTATCCAGGTGGAATATTTAAAAGAAACATCAAAGAAAACCATGGGAAAAATAAAAACTGGCCTCCGGTTAAATTGCTTTCAAAAAAAGGTATTATTGCCAGTGGGGGGAGGAAGGTGAAATATTTTGAGTAGTACTTGGCGTAATAGGTTATGGGTCTAAACAGCATGAAACTTAAAAAAAGTAAAAACAAAACGATACCACCGCCGAATAACACCTCAAAGTAGGAATTATGATAATCTTGCATATCAACAACCCCATACATCACCTCCTCGTAATTAAACATCCCTGCTCCCGTTAACCAGCGTATCTTATTTTCATTTAGATAATCAAAACCTGCCTTTGCTACAACAAGTCTTTCTTCACCTCCTTCAATTTGGTTCTCAGTATCTATTAACCGGCTGTTAATTGAAGACCCGGGAATTGACAACATCCAAATTGTTGCTATAACAGGAATAGTTATTATCATAATCTTATAATCTAACCGCATCGTTTTTAATCGGAAAATAATCACCATGAATGCGAAGATTAATGATACCCAAGAACTTCTATTTCCAGCAATAAAAAATAAGTAAATAGCAACTATACTAAAAAAAATAAGATAAACTCTATAACTCCCCTTTGGCTTAGTGAGTAACCAGATATCTATAGTAGTGAGTATGAAAATAACCGAGGTCCAGCCATATTGGTTAGAATAAAATATTACATTCTTTCCATAGATATTGCTTGCTTCAAGGTGCACCCCCGTAGCTAGAAACCCAATTAATGGCAATGCATAAACAAAGTTAAAACCTTTGATTAAAGCAAGTAATACAACGAGCGGTTCATACTTGATAAGTAATGTATGCAAAACGATGTAGACATAAAATAAAGGGCCAAACAAAGCAAGTGATCTGCCTATCGCAAATGCAACATTTTCCCCAATAAATGAAATAAGTATTACCCAAAAAAAGAAAAGCACTAAATGCAAAAAAGTAGGATAAGGAATTGGAGTAATGTTGAGTTTCAAACCCCGGAGAAGGGAAATTCCCCCAAGTCCCAGGAAAAAACTTTTTATGTATTTCATTACAGTTACAGACTCACCCTCTGTATACACTCCCCAGGCATATCCAATGATAAGCAGGCAAGCATTTATCATAAGGAAGATAAAATCTACATCCTGCAAAATATTTTTTAAGGATTTTCTTTGATCAGAGGTTATCATGTAATAGTTCTGAAAACCTTTTTAATGTTTTTTCCTTTGTAAACTCTTGCGAACGGAGTAAACCGTTTTTTGCTCTTCGCATTTTTTCCTGTCCATCAGATAAACAATGCCCTAATGCAGCGACTAACTGATCAATATTTCCAGGCTCTGTCATCCACCCGTTCATTTCGCTAAGCATTACTTCTGGTATTCCACCTGCAGAAGTAGTTACCACAGAGCATCCGAGGGCCATTGCCTCGATATTGGCCACACCGAAACCCTCTTGTACTGAAGGAACACAAAAAACATCAGCCATTTGCATATGGTTATAAATTTCTTTCTGGCTTTGTATGCCAAGGAAATGAAGCATTACATTAGAATGACTGCAAGCAGTTTCTAACCTTGGTTTTACATAGGCATGTGGGCCAATTACAATCAGTTTTAATTGCATGGGTAATTTTTTCATTGCCTCTATAAGTTGAAAAATTCCCCCTCTTTCATAGTCGTTTTTAACAAATAGAATTTCAGGGATCTTGCGTTTCTCCTTCTCTTTTATTTCGTGGAGAGGAGTAAATTCTATGCCCTTGTAAAATACAACTGTTTTATTTTTTGCTGCAGGATATTGCTTTATAATAAAATTTCTCAAATAATTTGAATTCACAATTATTTTTTGTAAATACCTCACACTCAACTTTTCAAAGTAATGAAACACAAAGTAGCTGGAGAAAGATAAAGTCCGGAAAAGCTTGCTTGCCGTGGCAGATGCGTTGTTATCATCATTTATAAACCCCCAGGTATTTTTAAACCTGAATGCACTCCACAGTCCGATCATTGCATGATTATAAATAAGAATATCGAAAGGGTATTCTGATTCATGAATTTTCATGGCCTTTTTATGATAGGCGAACATGCGAATAAACTGGCTTGCTTTATTAAAAAACGACGGAATACGAAGGTGTAATTTATAAACCCTGTTATCAATATCACCCCCAGTATCTTCCGTTAAAACCCGAACCTCAATATCTGAATCAAACTCTTTAACCTGTAAAGCAATATGAGCAAATTTTGCAGGCCCGTTTGTTATATTCTGAAATACATTCGTACAGAATAACACCTTCATGGTTTGTGAGCTCCAATGAGTTTGTGTTCTATTGTCTGCCAGGTATAGGAATGGGAAATGTTCCCATTAAAATGAAAGGTGTTTTTTCTTTCCTTGAGGCTTTGCACAAGTGAAAAGGTATCATCAAAATGATAGGAGGGAAGAACAATTCCAAGATCATGCCCGGCTACAAAATCAGCGATGTTTACTTCCGAATTAATGATTACAGGTGTTTGGGTTTGAATGGAATCATAAATTTTATTAGGGCTTGCGTTTATATTATTTTCATTTACCGGGGCATACAAGCATAAAATGTAATCCGCTTCGTTAGCAGCAATGGTTAATGAAACATCTTGTGTGACTATCCCCCTATATTCTACATTCGGGTATTGAATCAGGTGTTCCGTTTCTTTGTCAATGATCCAGCCGGCCATTATCACTTTTATTGGTTTACCATACTCCACAAGCCTCTGCAATACATATAACCCCCGGTTAACAGACATACACCCGTTAAAAAATATTGTTACCTCATCAGGGTTTGTATTTTTTTTCACTGGCTTTTCATATTCTATTGGATAATTTTCCAGTACTATGATCTTATGATGTACAAATGCTGGCATAAGGTCTCTCCTGTTCTCATCCGTTACCAGTATTTTATTCACGGGAGCATAAACTATCCTCTTAATAAGATTCCATTTCTCACCGCTTTTATTCCAGAGAAGGAAAATAGAGTCAAACACATCAAGCACAGTATATTTAAAAAAAAAGATCGGGTAAAAAAAGATCATCAACTGTTCATTAATTACATGAATAGTTTTTATTTTTCTAGTAAATAAGATTTTCAGAAGCAGAAAAAATTGACGCAACATAGTAAGGATAGTATTGCGTTTTCCATTAATAAGGTAAAACTTTTCGCAGTATTGTTTTGCAAAATTACGTCGGTTCATTTTGCCAACCCCAACATAAATTAATGTGAAATGTGCAGAAAGCGACTGTAATTCTTTATTGATCCTGATATCAGAACCATCGTTGCTACTTATATATAATAATTCGGGTTTTATGCTGCTTGTTGTTTTCCAGTTCTAAAAATCGTTTCTATTCCTGAAGCAATTATAAAAATTGCCAGAAATGAAACCGGTAAAATATAGGTTGATGTGATGTAGATGGGAATATGTGTTATGTATACACTCAAAACCGTTACTGCTGCAAATTGCAGAAACCGAAGGTATGTTTTTTTTCTGAGCATTAAGAAAATAAAAATATAACAGGCGAAGTTAAAAATTAATGAGAGGGCTATGTCCCAGTAATTTTTCAATAGACCGAGTGTTGACGCAAAAAGCTTACCCTCAGATCTTGCCTGGCTGAAAGCATTAGTAGAACCATGTCTTTCAAGGCCCCAGCCATAGGGTGCTGCAATAAAATAAATGGTTCTGTAAGCAATTAATTTAAGGTAAAAACCCGGGTCAACTGCAATATATTCTGAAAATTTTTTCCTGAAATACTTATCTGCCTCATATTCGAAAGGTTTGTTTAATCCAACCTCCTGGGCGTCTTTCAGCCTGTCCATATCTGTAGGACCCAGATTCCAGGGGTTAGGCAAAGCCGCCAACCCGGTTACAAGAGTTCCACCCAATGATGTTGTAGTAATTGAAAATTCACCTGTAATAATCTTGTTCCTGATACCCCAAGGCAGCAGAATCAGAAAACTAATAAGACCAATTCCCGTATTTAATAAAAAAGCTTTTTTAAACTTTGAAAATGTGAGCGGAAACAGAATTAGTAAAGAAAGAAATGCCGGATACAAAATGAAATCAGGCCTGAACAAAGCACCTATTCCATTGAGTATGCCAATAAAAAATATTGTTTTTAAAAGCGTAACCTCTCCTCTTGTGTATTTAATAAAACAGAGGGCGATCCCAGAAATAAATAAAATGATAAAACTATCGGGTGACATAGAAACAGATGCCGCAATAAGCGGAGGGAACAATGCATAAATCCAGGCGCTACGTAATGCCACCCTTTCATTGCCAAAGCATAAAAACAATTGAAACAATATAAGTAAAGTGATAATGTCAATTCCTATTCCCAATGCTTGCATAACATAAGCCACCGGAATCTGTGTTGCTAAAAATAACCCTGCGCCAATTATAGACCATGCAGGAGGATAATGTTGTGTTTTATAAATTTCTTCTTCTGAAAATTGTGTTTCATAATTTTTTCCGGCATGGATAGATACAATAGTTGAAGAAAGTTCAAAATATGCAGGAGATGCAATTCTTGTTTGCGAGTACCCATAGCCGAAAGCCAGTAAATATGCAGAACGCTGATAAGTGATTGTAATAGAATTTTCCTGCGCCTCAATATAAGAAGTCTTCCATCCTGCCAAAGCCCAAAAAGCCCTTACGGCAAAGGCTACAAGGATTATAATGTGTAATTTTTTGTAAAAAAAACCGGGTTTATCCATTTATCTATTTTTCAAACCCAGAAAAATATCACTGAAAGCTGCGCTTTGATTTTGGTTTATTACATCAAAATTTAACCTTCCTATTTCCTTCAATTGATCTGTAGAATGCTTAAGCGCTGCAGTAATGGCACTTCGTAACTCATCTATGTATAAAAGTTGTTCCTGTTGTTTCAATACTTCAGCAACAGCAAAAGTTGAAGAAGTTATTACAGGTTTTGCAAAACCCATTGCAAGAATTACAGAGCCCGAACTTTCTACATTTTTAAACGGGAGTATCACGGCATCGCAGGCGTTGAAATATTTCTGTACATCTCCATTCTTTATAAATTCAGTATGTATAAAAACATTTTTGGGTAATTCTTGTATCAGGTTATTTGCATACTCGACATCATGTACTTTTCCGGCTATAAGCAGGACACTTTCATGAAATTGTTCTGTATTAAAAATATATATCAACTCATCCAGCCCTTTATATTTCCTTATTGTGCCGAAAAACAGAAATATCTTTTTCCCTTCCGGCAGGCTTAAAATTTTTCTTGCTTCCGTTTTTGAAATTGTATTCGGATAGTATTGAATATAGTGCGGGTGTACTGCAACTTTAATTTTCACCGGAGGAACATCAAATAAATCTGAAACCTTTTGTATACTTGATGTATAAAAAACCCTTACTGCATCAGTTTGTCTCATAAACTTTGTATGCACCCAATTATGCAGTCGTTTGTTTTTTGTATCATGCGGAAAAATATTATGCAGAGTAAATGCAATTCTGATCTTACATATATATTTTGCAACAAAAAGTTGTAAGAAAAATGAAGGTATACTCACGTATGTGAGCCAACCCCACCGCCTGTAATAAAAAGATTCAATCCAATCAAAGTGGATGATGTCGGGTTTTATGAATAAAGCGGTTCTTATGATTCCGAAAAACTTATCCTTCACACCGCCTATTGCAATCATGCCTCCCGAACTATTTATTTGCTGCATGCTTAGAAACTGGTAAGGATTTTCAATGCCTGCAACGGGTAAAAAAGCAACCTTAATTTTTCTATCTGAACCAGGGCCTGTAATGTAAAATGTAGTTGAGTTGTGAATTTCTTTTTCCTATAACTTTTGCTGGAACACCCGCTACAATTGACATTGGTTCAACATCTTTATTTACTAATGAACAAGCAGCAACAACAGCGCCTTTGCCGATTTTAACTCCGGGTAAAATTGTTACCCTTGATGCTATCCAAACATAATCTTCAATAATCACATCAGCTCCTTTTGTCGCATGTACATGGCTGTTTGTATCATGTGCAAGGGTCCACACATTTGTTTCCTGAGCAATATCAACATTATCCCCAACATATATTCTACCTCCTCTCCCATCAAGTAAAACTTTTGAATTAATAACGGTATGATTTCCAATGGAAATATTTTTCCCTTTCCTGAAATCCACCTGCATAAGACAGCTGGAGCCCTTACCGAAATGTTTTACTGTTCGCCTGATGAAAAAATGTCGGATAGTGTAAGAAGGAATAAACATAATCCAATCCCTGAAAAGGTAATTTCTTAAACCGAGGTATCCGGTATAAAACCAGAGCAAAAAGTTTTTCAAGCGTTGATAAGGTTTTGTGCAAATGTTTGAAAAGAATAAACTGGAAATTGTGCCTGTATCTCATTATTTTGTCTTCTATACTTAATGTTATCTATGTTTGCCAATACATGCTCCATTTCTTCTAATGAGTTGACACAATTCTCGGGGAACTGGTTGATTAGGTACTTTTCATTCTGATACTGATGAATAAAACTATACAAGTCATTTCTTATATCTTCATATCCGAAGTTAAGAATAAATGAAACTGTATTAAGAAAACAAGCTTCCAAACCCAGTGTAGTGCCGATGTGCAAAAATGCTTTAGCTTCTTCTATTTTCTTATATTTCAAATAGATATTTTCTTCAGAAACAGATAAATCAGCAGATCTGAAATCATCATCTAACACAATGTTATCAATACTTTTTAATCCATCGTACAAACTCCAGTCCCTTAAAACGGGGTAAGGGCGAACCACAAGTTTTATGTCAGGGTATTTTCTGCGCAATAATTCTGCAACCTGCTTTATAAGCGCCACCTCCTTTGTTGCAATGCTTTCAATACCAATTGCACAGCCAAAATAAAGATACTGAAAGGAGTATTCCGACTTCAGTTCATGCCGCTTCTTTCTGTATTCATCAATAAAACCAAACTGGCTTGCGCCTGTTATTGAAATCGCTTCGCTATTGCAATGCTGCAATTTGCGTACATCTTCACCAACCCCTGTATTCCAAACCGCATACTTTATTTTGCCCGGGAACTTTGTGTGTTTACAAGCATGGTCCCAGCTATACACATATACTGTTGCAGGTTTTTTTTCCTTTTGAATCCTTGCAAGAAAATAATCATCATATATTTCTGTTAGAAAAAAAAACTTGTCAATGTCATCAATTTCTGTTTTGCCGGAAAATTGTAAAAGCTTTATATATTGCTGATAAGAAAATATTTTTGGCAGCACTTTTTGCAGGCGTAAAATGCGCCAGCCTTTTTTTTGTGCTTTAATATTTGGGTTATTTTGAATTTTGAATGCCTCCATCAAAAAATAATTCTGACTGCTTTTTGGTAATTTCTTAAAGAGAAGAAAGAGCCTCTCCAGTATTGTGTTTCGGGTATTTTGAATTTTTTCTTTTATAAAGCGTAAGCCCACTTTGCCCGGTAGTTGCTTGCTTATTAGTTCCTGATCTTCACTTCTTGCAAAGACAGTCACTTCATTTGAATAAGCCATAATCTCAAGCACCTTTCTTACATCATTTCTGAAATCAAAGAAAGTAAGTACAACACCAATTTTCATATTAATTCCATCAATAACTTATCTTTTCTGAAAGTGAATATTGTTATGATAATAAGAATGCAGCATTGAACAGCAAGAAACCACACCCATTGAATATCACTTATTGTATAAAAGAAGTATATGACTGTTGAGATCAGCAGGGAAGTAAGTAATAGCAAAAAATAATTTATTGTAATAATATCAGTTACCCTGATACCATAATGTTTTTTCGCATGCAACAAAAGGAGAAATAACATTATAATCATTTGCAAAGATGTTCCGAGTATAACACCGTACCATCCGAAACGCATTGTGAGTATAAGGCTTGTAATGAAATTTATGAATACGCAAATTGTGTCTAACCTGAAAAGGATGTTTGTTTTGCCAGTTACAAACATTGCTCTGAAAATACTTCCATAGAAAGCGGAAATGAAAACATTGAACAAAGCAAGTACGCCCCAAAGCCAGTATGTGCTATAAGAATCTTCGCCGATCCAAAACCTAAGTAAGGGGGTAAAAAAAAAGCCGACAGATAACAAAACAATGTATGTTGCAGCAACTGCCACTCTTGTACTACATATAATCAAAGTCCTAAGTTGTACAGAATCCTGGACCGTGTTTGTTTTCACAAACTCCGGCTGCAGAACTGCATAGTAGTTAGCAAATAATGCCTTTACCAGGTAATACGGCTTAGTAATAATACTATAAGCTGTAACAGCTGAAATACCTGATATAGCTGATATGATCAATTTATCTGCCTGAGAGGAAAGAAAACCCACAACTGAAAGTAGAAATATCTGATTTGAATATTTGAAAGAATCGCTTTTAAAAAAAACTGTTTTGCGTAGTTTAAGTTTTATTCCTTTAAGTATATGTTGCTTAAACACCAGGTAGAGGTCAAAAATAAAACTCAGAACGATAATGCAAGCGAAATAAATACAAAACTGAAATAAAGGAGGCTCTGTTTGAAAAACCCAAAACAGCAGTATTCCTTGAATGAATATAATTCCTAATTGAAAGATGTTTCTTTTATGAAATACACTTAACCCCTGTAAAATATAAGTCGGAATAAAGTTCAGGAACTGAATAACAGAAGTGCAGGCGGCTATAAAAAAGACATCTCTAGCGAGCGTTGTATATTCAGGACGCACATGAAAAAAATTATCAGCAAACAACCCGCAAATAACAAGAATGATAAATACTATAACCGCAGAAACAGCTACCAGGACAATAGAATTCACAAGTGCCTCAGAAAATTTATCATGATTCTTATCCTGGCAAAATTCAGCAGTGTATCTTATCAAAGATTTTCCGGCGCCAAAATCAAGAAATGAAAAAGAAGTGATTAAACCGAAAGAAAGCAGATAAATACCGTATTGTTCTTCGCCGTAAACATGAAAATACACAGGTACGGTTAGGAGGGCTAGCAGTATTCTCAAAAAAATGATAGCATAATTACTGGCAGTATTTTTTAAAAATTGTTGACCAAAACTACTTTTCATCTAAGATCATTTCAATAAACTCTCTCACTGCCCCATCGCCTCCCGATTTTTTTAAATGAATAATACCGGGAATTTCTTTTACTTTTTTGGTTGCATTAGCCGGGCATGCTGCAATACCTACTGCTTCAAGCAATTCGATACAATTTATATCATCACCTATGTAAGCAACCTCACTCAGGGATATTTTTTCTTTCGCACAAATTTCTTTTGCAGCATCCAGTTTGCTACCGAAACCTACCCCCTGGTATAAGTAATCTATCTTTAATTTCTTTGCCCGGTTAGTTACGATTTTTGTGTTTTCTGTAGTAATCAATCCGGTTTTTATACCTGCTTTTTGAAGCAAATTAAAACCCATGCCGTCATGCGTATTAAATTTTTTAAACTCATCCCCGCTTTCAGTGTAGTACATCCCGGCGTCTGTTAATACGCCATCAACATCACTCAAAAAGAGTTTTATTTTTTTGCGGTTATCCATACTAAAGCCTGATCATTTGAAGTTTTATATTCGAAGGATAATATTTGTATATTGTTCCGCTTGAAAATACGCTTGTATTCTCTCTCAGGCATATAACATCCTGCTCCACCCCAATGGTTATGTTTTATTATTCTCATAATAGGAATATAAAAAAAAGATATCTTACGTAAATACAAAATTAGTGTGCGGTTTTCAGCAGTGCCTACATACACCGGAATTATTTCATTATTCGTTTGCCTCTTATTCACTGTTCGGAATTGTATTTTCAATATGCCATCTTTTTTGAGCAACCTTATCATTTCCTGAATAACGAACACCAATCCTTGTCTTGATTTTATATGCTGTAAAACTGCATGAGAATAAATGAAATCAAACGATTCATCAGGTAAAGGAATTGGCTGTAGTGGTGAATACAATATTGTTTCGGGATTCTGGGGGATGGGGAAATATATTTTCAATAATTCAAGTTGTTTTGAGCTAATATCTACACCTGTGCATAAATGCTTTTCTTGCATCGCATACAATAAAAGCCGTCCCATTCCACAACCCCATTCTAATACAGCCAACGGTTTTCCGCCGGATAGTTTGTTTAATGCAGGTTGAAAATTAGTGTCCCAAATTTGTTTTCCCGCATCATAAAATTTTGCTACCTGCTCAGTCGAAATATTCTTCTCCTCTGCATTTTCAAACTCTTGTGTTGACATGATAGCATAAAGAGGATTAATGTTTGCTTTTTCATTCCATTCAAGATCTTTTTTAAAATGATTTTTTACCATGCTGTCCAGCCTCCGTCAACAGTTAATACACTACCGGTCATATAACTTGAAGCATCACTTGCAAGAAATGTAAAAGGTCCGATTATTTCATTTTTATCTGCCATTCTCCCCATAGGAGAAAGTTTTGAAAAGTTAGTAACAAATTTATCATCATGCTCATTAAAAATACCATGCGGCGCAATGGCATTGCATCGGATATTTTCTTTGGCATAAAACGTTGCGAGATACTTTGTAAAGTTGGGTATGAAAGATTTTGAAACAACATAATCAACAGGTTTAAATTTAATATCCCCATCAGCAAAGTCATATAAATTTTGGTTAGGGGCTACAAGAGAGTAAGTTGAAGCAACATTGATGATATTACCATAACCCTGTTTCAGCATCTGCCTGCAAGCTGCCTGTGTCATGATCATAAGGCCTGTAACATTCACTTTCATTGATCTCTCAAAATCCTTGATCGGGAAATTCTCAAACCTTGTATGATTGATTTTTGAAATATTCTGCTTGTCAAATTTTGCATCTAATGCTGCATTATTTATCAATACATCAATTTTTTTAAATTTTTTCACTGCAGCTTCAATACACCGTTTACATGCAAGCGGGTTTGTTATATCTGTAATACATATCAGGAAATCTTTTGAAGAAGCAAATGTTTTCAATTCACTCTCCACTTTTGATTTTTTCCTGACATCTACATCAGCTAAAATAACTTTTGCACCTTGTTGAAGGAAAGCCAATGAAATAGTTTTCCCAATCAGCCCAAAAGCCCCTGTAATTAATACAACTTTGTTTTCAATTGTAACTGCATTCTTCATACTTCCATATTTTTAACGGGCTTGTTTGCAAACTGCGGGGAACAAATTTTTATTAATTCTTCCTCTTTCTGTAAAGATTTCATATTCCCGACATTGGAATATTGTTTCTTCTCTAGGGTTGTAAAAAACTCTTTCAATTGCTCTATATACATTTTGTTTCGTTCAAATTCAGGCAAGGTTTTCATTTCTAAACCATTTTCTTGTTTTATTTTCATCTCATTCTTCAGGTAATCAATTTTTATTTCAGCATGTTGAAATGAAAAATTATATTCTCTTTTTTCCTGTTTCGAACAAAAACTGATAAAACAAACACCAGCCACATTGTCAAACTGCAAAGCTACATCAGCACCTGTATCAACTTCCAATGCAAGATCTTTACAATAATAAAGTTTTGTTTCATGCTGTTTCACAGTACCGCAGATCCACTGCATTAACTCCACATCATGACATAAGGTTAACGCAGCTCCACCGCCCATTTCTGGCCTGGCAGCATAGCTTGTTTTATAATTTTCCCAGGGATGCCAATCAGGCAAATAGGAATGCCATGTTGTTTCAAAAGTTTTTAATTTCCCAAATGTTTCATCTAAGGTCCATTGTTTCACCTGCTTCAAAAAGGGATGGAAATGCAGCATATATCCTACATGAAAATATATCTCTTTGTTTTGTAATGCTGCTTCCAGTTCTTCAAACTTATCTAAATTATGTGATAAAGGTTTTTCTACAAACACATGCATGTTTTCATTTATACAAAGTAGTGCCTGATCAAGATGTTGTGATGTGGGGGTACATATGAAAGCACAACGAAAATTTTTGTTTTTTACATCTTCCCAATCTAACAGAACTCTCACTTTTGCGTCACCAATGTCTCTGAAAGGTAAGTTTCTCTGCCTAAAAACAGAAATGTTATTATACCCGAATTGCCAGAGGTTCCTGATATGACGTTCACCGATAGAACCAGCTCCCATTAGTAAGATTGGAGAATCTTTACTCATCAAATTTAATGCAATCAGAACTTTGAATTACTTCCTCAGCTTTGTAAAAACTTACTACATCGTCAATATCCACTGCATATTTTTTATCAATAATATAAGG
>JBJXHH010000186.1:0-4659 GCA_046160675.1 Chitinophagales bacterium | reverse complement strand
GATATTGGTACGTCACCCCTGTACGTAATGAGGGCTATTTCAGAAAATCATGTAATATCAAAAGATCTTATTTATGGTGGTGTAAGCGCAGTGTTCTGGACGTTGATGCTTATCACCACTTTCAAATATGTTTATCTTGCATTAAATAATGATAACAAAGGTGAAGGGGGAATTTTTGCATTATATGCTTTACTACGCAGATATAAAGTAAAATGGGCAATTGTTCCAGCCTTGATTGGTTGTGCTGCACTTATTGCTGATGGTTTCATAACCCCACCCTTTTCAATTTCTGCAGCTGTAGAAGGATTAAACAGATTACCTTATGTTGGTGATAATCTTAATACAGTACCAATTGTAATTGTAATCCTGTCAGCACTTTTTATTTTTCAACAATTTGGTACTAAGGCGGTAGGCACATTTTTCGGACCTATTATGACCATTTGGTTTTTGATGATTGGAACCTTGGGAGTCTTACAGATCATAAAAAACCCTTCAGTATTTGAGGCACTCAATCCATCTTATGCAATCAACCTGATCTTCAGTTATGATAACGGAAAGGGTTTTTGGTTACTGGGCGCTGTTTTCTTATGTACTACAGGTGCTGAGGCTATGTACAGCGACCTTGGGCATTGCGGAAAAAAGAATGTCAGGGTAGGATGGGTGTTTGTTGTAACTATGCTTTTGCTCAATTACTTTGGCCAGGCGGCCTATTTAATGGGAAGAGAAGGACAACAAATTGAACATGGAGAAAGTCCTTTTTATAGCATGATGGCTGATTGGTTTCTTCCCATTGGGATAATTGTTGCAACCGGAGCCACAATTATTGCCAGCCAGGCTTTGATAACCGGATGTTTTACTCTTGTGAATGAGGCTATGAAACTTAAACTCTGGCCAAACTTTAAAGTGATATATCCCTCCACAATCCAGGGGCAGATATATATTCCCGCCATTAACTGGTTTCTGTTTGCGGGTTGTATTTCTGTTATCGTCATTTTTAGGAATTCCACACACATGGAGGCGGCCTATGGCCTTGCAATAACTATTGATATGCTGATGACTACCACTCTGTTATTGGCTCTGATGCGCATCAGGCAGCAAAACATCATTCTGCTCATTTTATTCCCTATAATATTTTATTTACTTGAGGGATCCTTCTTTCTCTCAAACATTCTGAAATTTTCTCATGGAGGCTGGTATACTTTTACTCTTGCTGCAGTTCTTTTCTTCGGAATGTGGATATTTTATAAGGCAAAAAACCTGCGCAACCTGCATACAAACTTTGTGAGCATAAACAATTATTTAACCCCGCTCCAGGATTTAATGAGTGATGAAACCATCCCAAAAGAAGCTACAAATCTTGTGTACATGTCAATGGCTAATGAAAAAGACATGATTGACAGTAATATCATTTACTCCATCTTCAGGAAAAAACCCAAACGGGCGGATATTTACTGGTTTGTGCATGTAGATATCAAAAATGATCCCTATGGCGCAACCTACTCAGTTGATACTATAATTCCGAAACGATGTTTTTTTGTAAAACTCAGATTCGGCTTTAAGGTTGAGCATAAAGTAAATCTTATGTTCAATAAAATTGTGAATGACATGATAGCAGCAGGTGAGGTGGATGGATTAAGCCATTATCAATCACTTCGCAAACATAATTTACCAGCCGACTTTAAATTTATTTTACTGAACAGTCGGGTGGCCAGTGATGATAAACTTACCTCATGGGAACAGTTTGTAGTGAAGGGCTATCGTATGATAAAATCTCTGAGCCTCAGCACTGCTGAGGATTTCGGGTTGGAGCAGGCAAACCTGGAGGAAGAAATCATTCCGATCCGGATCACAAAGTCAAGTGAAATTGAACTACAGCGACTTACTTAGGTATCAAGATTTTTTTGAGTGACGATTGTTTGGTCGTCCATGTTAAATGCACATAAAACTCCCAGTCTGTTTTTGCTGTCATACACACAACTGCAATCTATGTTGTAAACAAAGTTGTTTTCATTTTTCAAGTCTTCAAAAAGCTTTGTGATGACTCTTGCATGATGCCCGTGAATTACTTTTTTGCCATTGAAAACCGAAGGTTTTGCTTGTTTCGCCCAATCCCTGATCCAAAGCATACTTTCATAGTCGTTAAACGGGTCTTCATCTTTGCAGTTAAAGCCGGCATGTACAAGAAAATAATCTTCCAGCTCAAGATAATACTCAAGCGAATGGAAGAACTCAACATGTTCAGACGGTAATTTTTTCATGTAATCCAACTCTGATATCTTGTAACTTTCTAAAGTGATGCTGCCGCCGTTCCTCATCCAGTTATCAAATTTCTTATAATCAGAAATGGAATTCATCAGCATCCATTCATGGTTCCCCAGCAGGCAATCCACTTTGTAACCATCTTTCCTGAGTTGAAGTATTTTATCTACCACTCCTTTACTGTCTAAACCCCGGTCAATATAATCTCCAAGCAGATACAAATGATCATCCCTTTGCAATTCTATTTTCTCAAGCAATGCATGGAAGGTTTTTGAACATCCGTGAATATCAGAGATAGCGAAACGTCTCATTTACATTTTAAATTGATTTCATTCAGGGTTTTGATGCGCAAAGATTGTAAATCTTCCTGAGTGAGGGGATGTTCAATTTTGATAATTTTTGTTGTGCCCGAAAGCATTGTAAAGAAATTTTCCTCCAATTTTAATTCTTCGTTTTGTAAGTTGACATAAACATCTTTTAAGAAAGAATTCGCTGTAAGACTTAAAGAATGGGCATCTTCAGCTACGCTAACAAGGAAGGAGGGGGCTGGTAAATTCAACAACTTGGGGTTTGTGAAATAAAAATAACTCTCAGCTCGAACAGTATCTGAGTTGTAAAAAATGTGCAGAAAAACATCAGAAACATTATAATCCTTTAAAATACTGCTTACAGGTTCTGAAAAAACTAAACTTGAAGATTGAGGCGGAGTGAAAGTATTTACCCGGGTTGTTGATAAAAGCTCTCCGTTTGTAGAATAAAGATTTATAGCAAGATCATTTTGAAATGATCGCAACAAGTCATTTACTAAATATATTTTCAAAGAATCATTTTCAATGAAAGCAGAAATGAGAAATTGCTGATATTTTTCCTTTACAGTATAATAACTTGCTTTCCTGTTCCCGTAAAAATCAAGCACACTCCAGCTTGTAACGGGCCAGCAGTCGTTCAGTTGCCAGAAAAGTGTACCCATGCAGTAAGGCATGTTCCTTCTGTGTGCCTCAATAGCTATTTGCATGCCCCTTGCCTGCAAGAGCTGCGAAACATAAATATAATCTTCAAAATCAGTTGGCACTTTATAATCCCTGGCCATATATTCATCAATCGTTTCATATCCAACAGGATGTTTCTGATGATTTTTGACTGATGGATTTTCCAAAATCTCCTTTACAGTGCCCTGTAATTCATTTTCAGGAATAAATTGTTTGAAAGAATTGTAGTATGGCATTCCCTGGAAGCCATACTCACTCATGAAGCGGGGAACTTTCTCATTATAGATTTCAAATGGTTCTTTACCCCACCAAACCCCCCAATAATGCGCATCACCTTCCAGTAAACTTTCTTTTCGCCCCCAGCCGTGAGTGGGTGAGGAGGGGTGGTAGTTTACACGAGAACTTTGCTGCCATAGCCAACCCGGAATAGTTGAATTAAACCAATTTAAATACTCTCTATACAGTTTGATCGAGTCGTTTTCCGTATATTGATATTGTTTCTGCCATCCCCAGTTATGCCATCCTTCAGCAACTTCATTGTTTCCGCACAATAGTACAATTGAGGGATGATACTTTAATTTTCGTGCTTCCTGTAAAGTTTCCCCTTTGATAGTATTCAGATAGTTTATCGTATCTGTTGGATACATAGCACAGGCAAACATAAAATCCTGCCAGACCATGATGCCCAGTAAATCACAGAGTTCATAGAAATAATCATCTTCATACATACCACCACCCCACACTCTTATCATATTCATGTTCATTGCTTTTGCTTCAAGCAATAAATTTTTATAATCTTCTTTTTTAAGTGATGACGGAAAGCTGTGCAGGGGGATCATGTTTGCGCCTTTGGTGAAAACAGGAACTCCGTTGAGTTTAAAATAAAAACTTTTACCAGTTGAGTCAGTATCTTGAACAAACTGAACATCCCTGATGCCGAATTGAATTTCTTTTGAAGCAATATGTTTCAACCCCTTTGTGATCGATACTTCAACATTGTATAAGTTAGCTTCACCCAAGCCATTACACCACCAAAGTTTCGGGTTTTCAATTGTAAAGGGTGTGATGTTACTTTCAGGATATATTGTAACTTTTTCTTTCAAAAAAACTTCTCCTGTTTTCTTATGTGTAATTGTTATTTTATATTTTGATGATTTAGCGGTATAGTTGAAAAATTCTAGTGATTGTGTGGATGAATCCCCTTGAATTTCTAAGGTTGAAATTCCGTTTATAAATATGCCTTCATCTAATGAAAAGATAAGTTTTATATCCTTCCAAACCCCAGCCGTTACAAGCCTCGGGCCCCAGTCCCAGCCATACTGGTACTGGGCTTTGCGGGTAAATACCCGTTCTTCTCCGGGAAGCTTTACAGGATAATTATTCATGAGTTCTTTACCTACTCTTACTGCTG
>JBJXHH010000185.1:0-29809 GCA_046160675.1 Chitinophagales bacterium | reverse complement strand
AACGTTAAACAATTTCGATCGTAGTTTGATCACATCATCATTATCATACAAACAAACTGAACCTGTTAATGAGATAGTGGTTTTCAGAGTTTTTTGCAAATGCAAACTTCCGCCAGGCAATTGTTCTACCAGGTACTCTATCACTGGGGCGTAATTCGAATCAAAAGCAAGATTATACCATTCTTCAGGATCAACGTCCCTGTTCATACCAAGTTCATACAATTCATATTCATAATTATTAGCTGCATCATCACATCCTACTAAACCCTCTGCATTGTTTGTCTCCCAGCGTATAAAATGAAACCTGTCCGTTCTTACGCTGTTCTGAGGGAAACAGACAAATCCCTCAATGGCATTTTTTACTTGTGTTATAGCGCCCCGCTCCCACTGAAGGTTAGGGTTATTCATCAACGGCGCAAGGTCATACCCGTCGAGATAGCTTGCCCCCCCCGGAAAAGTTGGCTGCGGCCCGCCTGCATAAGCATTTATTGTTGGAAAAACATCAAGATGACTCACTGTTCGGTTACAAACTTTCGGTGGTGAAAGTGTGCGCAGGTCTGCAATAATGAAAGGGATTCTTATATCTGTTTCATGCAATGTGCCCTTCCCCCAATGTTTCTTTTCTCCCAGTGCAAAACCATGATCACTCGTTATTATGATAACCGTGTTGTCATAAATTTCAGGATGTGCCTCCAGGCTGTCCATCAGCCTGCCTACCTGATCATCCGCAAATCGTATTGCTGCAAGATAAGCCATTACTGCATTTGCCTTTTGAGCTCGAGTTAAAATTTCAGCTCTTTCTATGGAAGTAAGAGTATCATTTACAATCGGCATGGGTGATAATGTTCCCGGCCAATCCCTGAATTCTTTGTGAGGGCCTATGGAAATTGCTTTTTGGGACATAAATGATAAAGCATCATAATCAGTGTATTCAGGTGTTGTTAGGGTTGGCATCACAATACCATTTTCAGGAAAACTATTGATTGGAAGATTGTAATTATACTCCCAGGGAATTGTATAAAAATCATCAATATAAAAATCAGAAAAATATTGCTCAGGGATATATAAGTTTGAATGCGGTTTTCTGATGCCAACCGCCATAAAGAAAGGCATGTTACAGAAAGCTGAAGGATCAGTTGCATATGCGTTAAGAAAATTGCTGGCAGAATCCACTACAGAATAATCAGTCATAGATGAAACGAGGCTGCTATCAATTGCACTCCATTTCATCTCCTCTATCCCCTGAGGGTTTGCTTGACCTGCATTATTTACAGCGTCGTCAATAGGTATTGAACTATACTTGTTCCAGGAAAGGTTTTTTGCACATGGATCTGCAGTGATAGTATCGTAATCTGTGAAGTCATTATCACAATGAAATACCTTTCCAACTGAGTAAGTGAAATATCCAGCACTTTCTTTCAGGTGTTCAGGTAGAGTAAGCACATATTTACCGGGGGAGAAATTATTTCTGAAGTCTGCACAATCATAAGGATTATTAAGAAAAATGTCAGTATACTCTAAGCTTTTACCAAGCATCATGCTTGCCCTTGAAGGTGCACAAAGCGGAGAGGAACAGAATGCATTTGTAAAAGTTGTCCCTTTTCCCTGCAATTCAACTAAGTTAGGCGTAATTGTTTGTGGGTGCCCTCCGTATCCCTCCACCATGTTGTTCATGTCGTCAAACAATACCAGGATAATGTTCGGCTGGGTAGTTTGCGCATTTACAGCCGCAGCTATAACAATTCCAACAAAAATTGAAAGGATATTTTTCATAAATTAAAGTTTCGAATTTAGCCCTACGTTTAAGAATTCAGGTTTGTAAGTAAGTCTAAACGTTTTCTTGTATTGTTTGATAGGGTTTTGCACAGCCGGGTTGCATTTTGGGAAACGGAAATTCAGCATATTTGACCGGAAAAATAGCAAAGAATTACAATGCTTTTTCATCAAAGTCCGTTTCTTATAAAAACAGTAAAAATTCAATGTATTTAAAAACAGTATTTTCTTTTCTTCTTTTTGCATTTCCAGCGTTTGTTTTTTCCCAAACAAAACAAACCCTTTCGCCGTTTGAAAAACTGAATACCTACCTAGTTTCCCTGCAAAACGATGATGACCTTGCGCATGCAAACTGGGGCTTCTGCCTGATGGATCCCGGCAACGGGCAGGTACTTGCACAGTTTGATAAAGACAGAAGTTTAGTTCCTGCATCGGGCATGAAGGCTATCACAACGTTATCTGCTTTGCAAATTTTAGGTAGTGAATACTCCTACACTACAACACTGGAACATGACAGCATCATTACTGAAGGGGTTTTACAGGGGAACCTTTACATTACAGGCAGCGGCGATCCCAGCCTTGGCAGCAATCGCATCGCTGGGTATCACAGTTTTGATACTCTTGTAAATGACTGGGCAAAACAGCTTAAAAGCAAAGGCATAAAAACTATCAAAGGAAATGTAATTGCTGATGCAGGCGCCTTTGAAGACTATTCTACTCCGGGTAGCTGGAACTGGGACGATATCGGACAATATTACGGCGCAGGGCCCTTCGGGTTGAATGTATATGAAAATGCTTACACTCTCTATTTTTCAAGCACAAAAACTACCTCTCGGCTTGACAGCATATACCCATCCATTGAAGGGCTTACGGTTTTTAATGATACTAAAGTTGGTGGAGGTGATGCTTTTATTTTCGGGGCACCGGATAGTTATTACAGGTATGTTGTCGGTGGAGTTCCTGCAAGCAGAAAACAATTTACTGTTGAAGGAAGTATGCCAGATCCCCCTTTATTTCTTGCAACAGAGTTGAAAAAAGCATTAGAGAAAAACAGCATCATAGTGGAGCAGCAGCCAACCACCATGTACGCATTAAAACGCATCGGCATAAAACTGAAAAACAAAAGAACCGTTCTGCTGAAACATACCTCAGCACCTATTAGTGAGATGATAAAACAAACGAACGCAGAAAGTATAAATTTATATGCAGAGGCGTTGTTGAAAACAATCGGCAAATACCAGTTGAATGATGGTAGCACAGTTTCGGGTGTAAAGGTTGTGCGCAGTTACTGGACCGAAAAAGGTCTTGACCTAAAGGGTTTTAACATGGAAGACGGCAGTGGTTTATCTAGGCTGAATGTGATAACTCCCCAACAGATGTGTAACTTTTTAAAGTATGCTTACAGCAAAAATAATTTTAATGTATTCAAAAATTCCCTCGCCGTTGCCGGCGAAACCGGGACGATGGAAAACCTTTGCACAGGAACTATCGCAGAAGGAAATATTTTTGCAAAAAGCGGCAGCATGAGTAAAGTGCGCAGTTATTCAGGCTATGTAAAAACACAATCCGGGCAGCTTTACTGCTTTAGCATTATCATGAACAACTATACTTGCGGCAGCGCTGAAATAAGACAGAAACTGGAAAAAATGATGGTTCTGATGGCGGGGTTATGAAGAATGTATTTCATCATTCATTAACCAATTATGAATTTTAACTTGTCAAATATCCCTGTGCTGTTTCACATAAAAACTTAGCCACAGTGCACGGGAAAATTTAAAAAGGTAAGGTGAAAAGAGGAGGTGAAAGACAACAAAACCCGCAAACGCCCATCCAATAGATACATGAAAAACAAACATGAGGATACAAATAATGACAACACTTAATACAATCCCTACGAAATAACTGATCCACATAGCGCCATAATAGAACCCGGCTTCAGGATTGTACTTTAAACGGCAGTTACTGCAATGTGCGGGCATTTTACCAAGGTTTCGTAGGTGGTAAGGGTTGCGGTCGAAAAACATTTCCCCGGTTTTACATCTCGGGCATTTTAATCGAAGGGCAACGCCTAACTGGCTTTCAGAAAATTTCATGTTGCAAAGATACTTTCCAAGTGGAGTTTTCCGTTAATATCTGTATGCCTAACATACACACCCTGCTTTTAGTACTATGCATCTATGGCACAGCGCATGCTCAAAAATTTATTACTTATTATGATAAAGGACAATATGAAAAAAGTTTAGAAGCATGCAAGAAGGCAACAGAAAAAAACAAAAAAGATTTAGATGCTTATTTATACAAATCTCTCAGTTACCTGCAGCTCGGTTTGCACACAGAGAGAGCAGATACAAATGCTTACAAAATAGAACAAGCATTGTTTGTTTTAGAGTTGCTGAAGGGAAAAACAAACGGGGAAAATTTTCTTTCGCAACATCAGCAGGAATATGATCTTATCATAAATTCATCGCTTGATGTAACGCAAAAACTGATTTCTGCAAATGATAAGTATGCCGCAAAATTGCTCACTGCATTATTGAAATTAGAGCAACGCCCCGAGTTTTATTATGCTTCTGCAAAACTAAAAATACAGAAAGGCGAAACACATGAAGGGCTGGAGGAAATGAACTATGCAGCTTCAGAAATTTACAGGAGGTATCATAATGGCGGTATTCAGAAACCCTATTTGCCCGAGTTATTTGTTGATCTTGCAACTGGGATCATGAAAGAAGGAGACATTTCTTCTGCCTGTATCATATTTATGAGGGCCATCAGGCTATTTCAATCATCAGAGACTATACATGTATTCTATCAATCGCTGGAAAGCCTGGCATATTCGGACGTTCACAAGGAAAAGGAAGAATATGAAACATTGCTACATTATACGGATTCCCTTGCAGGTTTTCTGCATGAACCTGAAACAATAACTGCATTAAAATGCCAGTTCATTCAAAATTGCTTTACTGATCTTTTTAAAAACGATACACATGAGGAAGCACGGAAATTTTTAGAAGAACAGGTTTGCGGGAAAAAAGAGCTTTCTGAAAAAGCGATCTTCTCATTACAACAAAACATTTTATCTGAAACGAAAACAGGTATTCAGAATAACAAAGACTTTGTAACAGTAAATACTGATGCAGTACAAATTCTTTCTTCTATGCTCATTTGCAACAATATAAAACCCAGCGCCTACGCTGAACAACAGATCAGGGACTCTCTAGCTCAAACCAAAGTAGCATCTGCAGCAAAATTGTTTTACATATTTAGTGGTGTCATTACAGATAAGAATACAGTTTACGAGCTAAAATCACTTTTTAAAGAAAAAACCGCAATCTACTATGCGCAGGATTCTGATTACACAACCTGCCGTAGTATAGCTGTGCTGGTGAATGATAAAAGCCTTTATGATTTGCTGTCGACACAGGCGCAAAAAGTGGTGGAAGAACTCCTCATTCAAAAAAAATTTAATGAAGCAGGAAAAACCATCCGTGAAGAGCTTACGAAATACCCAAACAGCCCGCAATGGAAATACCTGCTAAAAAAGTGGGTAATTGAGGATTACAATACAAATTACCGTGCTTCAGAAACAGGGTATAATATGTTCGTAGAAATGCCTGATGTAGAAAACTGCAAACCTGGCAAACTCAGTGCGTCAACACAAAAACAATTTTTACAAAGATTAAATTATGTAAGAAGACTTGCCGGGATTTATGAGCCATGCCGATTGGATGAAAAATTAAATGTACCCGCACAGGCTGCAGCACTTATGATGTATGCCAATCAAACATTAAACCACTTACCTCCTGATACATGGAATTGTTTTTCTGTAAAGGGAAGAGAAGGTGCAAGCCATTCTAATTTAAGTTACGGTGCTACAGGAACATATGCACTTATGAGTCAGTTAGAGGATGACGGCGGTGGAAATGAAAGTGTTGGTCACCGGCGATGGATACTCAATCCATTTAACAATGTGTTTGGGCATGGCAGTACAACGCAAACGATGGCATTGTATGTTTTTGGAACAGGAAGTTACGATAAAAAATCTGATGCTAACTATCATGATACCTTTTTCACATGGCCACCTGCAGGTTATTGCCCCGAAAGTTTTTACTCCTACCGATGGAGTTTTTCTCTGGAGGATGCAGATTTTGAAAATACCACAGTAGAGGTTTTGTACAAAGGCAAAAAACAGCAACTTAAAATCCTTCCGCTTGAGTACGGTTACGGATTGGGTACTTTAGTTTGGGAAATGCAAGAAATGCCCTTCTATTTTTCAGAAGAAACCACATTTAGTATCACTCTTAAAAATGTAACCGTTGGATATGTTGATCCTGCTACCAGAACTTTCAGCTACAGCATTACTTTTTTACCGATGGATGAATTCAGTAATTGAGTTTTTAAGATTATTTTTGCCTTCATGGATTTATTCTTAATCATCGCAATAATTTTTTTAGGATTATTGTTCATGTTCGTTGAAATCTTTCTCATCCCCGGAACATCAATACTTACATTACTGGGTTTTGTCATCATCGGGGTAGGTGTTTATCTTGGGTATAAAGACTACGGAAACACTGTGGGCACCTGGCTTCTGAGCGGAAGCATCATCGGCATGGGCATTACGTTATACATCGGATATAAGCGCATCCAGTCAAAAAAATGGGCATTGTATTCAAACATTGACGGGAAAGTGAATGTTGAAGATTTTTCAAAATACAAGGTAGGCGATATAGGAAAAACTTTCTCCGCTCTGCGCCCTGAAGGAAAAGCAGTATTTTTAAACGACGAGAGAATAACTGTGTATTCAACCGGGAATTTTATTGATAAAGACACAGAAGTAGAGATTATTAAAATTGACAAGTATAAAATTTATGTAAAGAAGATCTGATATCTCAGTATCAAAAAAAACTTAAAAACAAACAATTATGGACAGTAGCCAACTCACATTAATAGTACTCATTATAGTAGGAATAGTAGTACTCATTTTCTTTTTCGCCATCATCCGCACATTCAGGCTCTGGTTGCAATCCGTTTTATCAGGGGTTAGTATCAGCCTGCTGCAACTTATCATTATGCCCTGGCGGAAAGTAAGCCCAACGGTAATAGTTGATACGTTGGTAACAGCACATAAAGCCGGTGTTCAGGTTACAAGGGATCAGTTAGAGGCGCATTATCTTGCTGGAGGGAATGTGAAAAGAGTTATCAATGCACTTATTAGTGCAGACAAAGCAAACATTCCCCTTGATTTTAAAGCAGCAACAGCTATTGATCTTGCAGGAAGGGATGTGCTGGAAGCTGTGCAAATGAGTGTGGTGCCGAAAGTGATTGAATCTCCACCTGTTACTGCTGTTGCCAAAGATGGTATCCAACTCATTGCGAAAGCAAGGGTAACTGTTCGGGCGAATATTCAAAAACTTGTTGGGGGTGCGGGCGAAGCAACTATTCTTGCAAGGATCGGCGAAGGGATTGTAACAACAATCGGTTCTGCGGCAAATCATAAAGCGGTGATGGAAAATCCTGATACGATCTCAAAAACAGTGTTGGGAAAAGGTTTAGATAGCGGAACAGCATTTGAAATCCTTTCTATTGATATTGCAGATATTGACATTGGAAAAAATATTGGCGCAGAACTGCAGATGGATCAGGCGAATGCTGATAAAAATATTGCGCAAGCAAAAGCTGAGGAACGCAGAGCGATGGCAGTGGCAATTGAACAGGAAATGAAAGCCAAAGCGCAGGAAGCGAGGGCAAAAGTGATAGAAGCAGAAGTTGAAATTCCACTTGCAATTGCACAAGCATTTAAGTCGGGCAACCTCGGGATCATGGATTACTACAAAATGAAAAACATTCAGGCAGATACTGATATGCGGGATTCTCTGGGCAAAGGGCAGATAAAGAAAGACGATAAGTAATTATGTATTCATTTTATAAAAAAAACTTCCGCTTTACTGAAGCGGAAGTTTTTTTTATAAAGATTCTTCTCTGGATTTAAATTTTAAACAATCAATAACAACCTCTACTTGAACATATTTATAACAAATCATTTGCAAGGTTTGCCAATTCACTCCTTTCCCCTTTTTGCATAGTAATAACAGAACACATTGGGTGGTTTTTTATCTTGTCAATAAGATAACTCAGCCCGTTGCTGTGAGTGTCTAAATAAGGCGTATCTATCTGGTTAATGTCGCCGGTGAAAACAATTTTTGTATTCTCTCCTGCCCTGGTAATAATCGTTTTTACTTCAAGCGGAGTAAGGTTTTGGGCTTCATCAATTATGAAAAAAATGTTCGAGATACTTCTTCCCCTGATATACGCAAGCGGCTGAATCACCAGTTTCTCTTGCTCAATCATCTGGTTAATAGCCTTGTATTCGCTATCGTGTTGTTCATATTGGTTTTGAATTACTTTTAAGTTATCCCACAAGGGTTCCATATAAGGATTGAGTTTACTTTTTATATCACCCGGTAGGTAACCAATATCTTTATTATTCAAAGGAATAATAGGGCGGGCAAGAAATATCTGCTTATAATTTCTGCGTTGTTCCAGTGCTCCCGCCAAGGCCAGCAAAGTTTTCCCACTTCCACTTACTCCCTGGAGTGCAACCAATTTTACCTCTGTGTTCAAGATAGCGTTTAAGGCAAAACTCTGGTCGGCATTCTTCGGTTTTATCCCAAAAGCCGCATGTTTCGATATTTTATGAAATGATTTTTCTTCAGCGTCATACGTAGCAAGCACACTACTGCTGCCGTTTTTTAGAATAAAACACTGGTTAGCATAAGGTTCTTGTTTAATGATCTTCTTAAAACTGATGGAACCCTCTTCATAAATCTCATCTATAGTTTCATGTTTTACTCCCTCAATGGTTTCTATAGGTTCTTTTAAAAACTCAGGATCTTCGATCTTATCATTCAGGTAATCTTCACTAAACAAACCTAAAGATTTTGCTTTTAACCGAAGGTTAATATCTTTTGTAACTAAAATAACTTTATGCTGCGGATATTTTTTCTTGGCAACTAAAGCAGTATTAAGTATTTTATGATCTGGCTTTTCTTCACCAAAGATTTCCTCGGCATTAATCCCGTTAAGTTCATACATCATTACCATCATATTGCCGGTGCTTCGGCCGTTAATGGGCTTCCATTCCTGCAGGGTTCCTTCTTTTGATTTCTTGTCGAGGAACCGGATAAACTCTCTCGCCTCGAAATTGATTGTCTCATTTCCTTTCTTGAAATTATCTAACTCTTCCAATACAGTAATTGGGATAATGACATCATGTTCCTCGAAATTGTTTACGGAGTTATGGTCATGTAAAATAACGGATGTGTCAAGAATGAAAATCTTTTTTTCTTTCTGCACTTTTGCTTTCTTCTTCAATGGCTGTTTCAGTTGTCGTACCGAAAATACACTCTGGCATTTTTACACAAAGTCGTCAAAACACACTCATATGTGGACATTGTATGTAAATGCGGACACTAATGGAAAAATCAATGTTTACAAGAATCATCAAGGAGTTATTGGAGAGTTACTATGATGCAGTAAACAAACCGAACAATTCATTTTCAAACATTTTCACCTGCTCCTGAAGCTGCACTTCAGTAAGTTCTAGTAATTCCTGCAAATAGATTGCAACTTGTTTATAATTTTTTAAAACCGCCTCTTTATCAAAATACATTTTCCCTGTTCTTCTTACAAGGAAATCACTGAGGGTACAAGTCATCTCATGTTCGACACAATATTTCAACTCTGCAAAAAGCAATCGTTTCTCTGCATTCGGAATTTTCTGAGCAATTTCAAAAGCTGTTTGAATAATTTTTTCAGCGTCAGTTCCGTAATTATATACAAGGTAGGTTATAACTTCTTTATTCAAACCGACTTGTTTTGCTTCCCCGGTTCTTCTTTCGATAAATTCTTCAATTGGTATTGAAAAATCAGCTCCAAACAGTTTTATATGTTCTGTTTTGCTGAGAGGAATTTGTTTACCAGTCCGCTTTGTAAGTCTTTCTGCTGCTATATCTACAACTTCCATTGCCATCTTCCTATAACCTGTAAGTTTCCCGCCGGCAATGGTGATCAGTCCATCTTCTGAGAAAAATATTTCATCTTTCCTTGATACCTCTGAAGGGGATTTCCCTTCTTCATAAATCAACGGTCTCAAACCTGCCCATGATGAAATTATGTCATTTTCCTTTAAATGTGCAGAAGGGAAAGTTGCATTTACTGCATTTAACAAATATGTAATATCATGTTGTAAAACAGGAATTTTTTCATTATCGCCTGTGTAAGCAGTATCAGTTGTTCCTATATACACTATTTCCCCCCGTGGTATTGCAAATATCATCCTCTGATCTTTTGGTACATCAAAATAAACAGCATGCTTAAGAGGTAGTTTCTCTTTTTTTGCTACAACATGAATGCCCTTTGTAAGGAAAAGTCTTTTTGAAATTTTTTCGTTTGTCAAATTTCTCAATTCATCCGCCCAGGGTCCTGCGGCGTTTACCACTTCATCAGCATGCACTTCAAAATCATCCCGTCCAATTTTGTTCTTAACTAATACCCCGGTTATTTTTTCACCGGTTCGCAAAAAATCCTTCACTTCAGTATAACTTAAACATTTAGCCCCATACTCCGCCGCCTTTTTTATAACAGCGAGTGTAAGTCTTGCATCATCAGTTCTGTACTCTTTATAAACGGCTCCACCAATTAATCCTTTTGTTTCTAAAAGTGGTTCTTCCTTTTGCGTTTGCGTTTTTCCGAGCATTTTATATTCATCTTCTTTCCTCACTTTTGCCAGAAAATCGTAAACCCAAAGCGCCAAAGACGTCGATAGCCTTCCAAGACTACCTTTCTTATAAATTGGCAGCAACATATTTACAGGTATTACTAAATGCGGGGCCAGGTGATAGATAACAGCCCTTTCCTTGCCAACTTTTCTCACCAATCCAAACTCAAGTTGTTTCAGGTAGCGCAGTCCTCCGTGAATCAGTTTAGTTGATTTTGAGGAGGTACCACTGGCAAAGTCATTTTTTTCAAGGAGTAAAACGTTGATACCTCTTGATGCTCCATCAAGAGCAACTCCTGCTCCTGTTATCCCCCCTCCAATCACAATAAGGTCAAACTTTTGGCCTGTAATTTCTTTTATAGTATCCTTCCTGGAAGTTGCAGATAATAGCATGCGCCTAAAATACGATGCATTTTTGTTTGAAAAAAAATGTTATTTCACAAGTATTGGTAAAATTTTTGCAATGATAAATATCATTTTTATTTCTAATAACTAAGAGTAACTTTACAAAAACCAATTTTTGTTATGACGCCAGATAACAAAAGCAGGAGTAGGTTGTTTAAGAACCCTTTTTTAGAGTTCATTACCCGGGCACCATATCCTGTCTCATTTAGTTATTATGTTTTGTTAATCACAGGTTTATTGCTGTTAAGCAATCGGTTAACAGATATTTCCGTGGGCAAAACACTCGGCCTTTTTTTTACAGGTATCTTCTTCTGGACCTTATATGAATATCTTCTGCACAGGTTTGTCTTTCATTTCATTAATGAAAATAAGATCGTTAAACGAATACATTACATGATGCATGGCGTTCATCATGATTTTCCAAGAGATGTAGAACGAGTAACAATGCCCCCGGTTCCTGGTACTTTAATCGCTGCCATTTTATTCTCTCTGCATTACCTGGTTTTACAAAATACTGCATTTGCTTTTGTAGCAGGCGTTTTGTGCGGTTATAATTTATACACATTAATACATTTTGCAACACATGCCTGGAAACCTGTAAAAGGTTTGAAATTCTGGTGGAGCTATCATGCCCTGCATCATTATAAATATCCTGACAAGGCTTACGGGGTTTCTTCCCCACTTTGGGATTATGTGTTCGGAACATTTCCACCCAGGGCTGTTAAATGATGTTAACTAATAAACATCTTTTAATTATATCTGTTTTACTTGAATGAAAAAATCGATGTTTATTACAGTCAGTTTCATGCTGCTTTTTTCAGCCACTGGTTATGGTCAAATTCAAACTTACAAAGAACCCGTAGTGGTTAATTTTGTTTTGAAAAACAATTCTCTAAAATCAATTCCTTTGGTTATTGAAGGAGTTATGAAGCCAAATTTATCACCAATGTCAACAAGTTATGTCAGTGCAGAGGTTGGTGCCAAAGTTTGGTATCGAAAAAAAGGGAAGAATGAATTATTATTGACAGTAACAGAAGAAATGAAAGGCACTGAGATCATTGTAGGTACCCTTCTCAATAAATACAAATTAGATTAAAAAACAATCCTAAACTTGCCAAAACTATATATTTAATAATTGATGTGTAGCTTCGCACAAATTTTACAGTTAAAAACATAAGAAGAGGCTATGACATTTGAGCATTTAACAGAATTAAAAGAAAAACTTCTGGTTTTGAGGAGGTTTCTTTGACTACGATGACAGGAAAATACAGGTTCAGGAAGATGAACAAATAACCCAGCAGACAGGCTTTTGGGATGACCCAAAAAATGCAGAAACGGTTTTAAAACGCATTAAAGTAAATAATCTTTTCATCAATCAATATGAAAAGGCGGAAACTTCGGTGGAGGATCTTGCTGTATTATTTGAGTTCTACAACTCAAATGAAGCTAGTGAGGAGGAAGTGGAAACCGCTTATAAATCTACTTATGCTTTAGTTGATGAACTTGAGTTTAAATCTACCCTTAGTGAGCCTGAAGATGCTTTGCCCGCTATTATTACTATTAACTCAGGGGCTGGCGGAACTGAAAGTTGCGACTGGGCGAGTATGCTCTATCGTATGTATTTAATGTGGGCTCAAAAAAGCGGCTTCAAAGTAACAGAATTAGATTACCAGGCAGGAGATGTTGCAGGAATAAAATCAGCCTCATTAGAGGTTGAAGGCGAATTTCCCTACGGATTATTAAAAAGTGAAAATGGAGTTCACAGGCTTGTGCGCATCTCCCCTTTTGATGCGAACGCAAAACGACATACAAGCTTTGCAAGCGTTTTCGTTACTCCGCTCATTGACGATACTATTGAAATTAATATTTCACCCAGCGATCTATCCTGGGATACTTTCAGGAGCGGAGGCGCCGGTGGTCAAAATGTGAATAAGGTAGAAACAGCAGTTCGGGTAACACATATTCCCACAGGTATTGTAGTAAGTTGCCAGGTTAACAGAACACAGGGTCAGAACAGGGAAATGGCAATGCAGATGCTTCGCAGTAAACTTTATGATCTTGAATTACAAAAACAACAGGCTGAAAAAGATAAAATAGAAGGTAGTAAAAAGAAGATTGAATGGGGAAGCCAGATAAGAAACTATGTATTACACCCTTATAAGTTAGTGAAAGATGCAAGAACAGGGTATGAAACCGGAAATGCAGATGCAGTATTAAACGGGGGACTTGATGATTTTATACGGGCTTACCTATTGATGGAATAAAACTAATCTGAAATAAGATCACTTAACCTGTTAAGGTCATTTGCTTTTTGATGTTCATCTGGCTTTGAATAAAATTTTGAGAGGAAGCTGATGTATTCTTTAATGATGGTAGTATTTGATGCCGGAAGGAAATATTTATTCTGCGGGTCCAATTCAAGTTTCTTCAGATAAATATTTATTTCTCTTTCTGAAAATGCAAGCCCTTTATTGAAAGGATTTACATAAAACAAAATATCATTTTTTAGCTTTTCCGTGTCGTTAAAATCAACTATATAATCTTTTGTTCTTACAAGAATAAAATGGCTGCTAAGGCAAACACCATACACAGGCATTTCCAGTTGCTGGCAAAGAGTAAGATATAACAATCCTAAAGAAAAATGATTTCCTTTACTGGTCTCAATTACATTGTTCAAGTAACTTATACTCTGCTCCTGTTCTGTATTATTATTTCCGGTAAGACTATAATGCCCGAATAAAGTCTGATTTACAACATTCATTTGTTCCAGCGGAGAAAGATAATGATTCAACCCAATCCAGATATCTTTTTTAACACGGCTTAAAAACTTGTTTACTTTTTCTTCATTTAATTCAGGGTATTGATGGCGGGTTACAATCAAAACTCCTTCCAAAAGATTATCGCTTTCATTCCTGCTCCATTGTAAAATATCTTTTTCAATTCCTTCAAACTGGATCTGGTGAATGATGATTTCTATTCTTTCCTGAACAAGCGGGTCGGGAATAGAAGTGTAGGCATCTTCCAGTTTTTCAATTACCTGGGGTCCAAGGGATAAAAGTTTACTTGAAACATGGTCAAACACTTCCCTGTCAGAATCGTCTAACAATGCAATAAGTGCCTGTATCTCTTGCTCATTCATGCTTCAAGCTTTACTTCTTTACTCTCTTAGACCTCGCTTTACTCTTGTCGGTTGGCTGGGTGTTTTTAATAATCTCAAGTACTTCTTCCAGTATTAGTTCCTTTGCCACCTTGCCTTTTGGTATCTTAAAGTTTTCTTTTCCTTTTTTAATATATGGTCCAAAGCGCCCGTTCAACACCTGAATTTCCTGCTCAGGCCAGTCATGTATTGTTTTATTTGCGTCTTTGTGATCTTTTGCATTTATTACTTCAATAGCCTCATCAACAGTTACACTTAGTGGTTCCATCCCTTTTGGCAAGGAATAAAATTTATTATTGTACCTGATATATGGCCCAAACCTTCCTACCCCGGCCACCATGTCAATATCATTATACTGGCCAATAGTTTTTGGTAACTGAAACAATTGCAAAGCTTCTTCTAATGAAATACTATGTAGGTTTTGTGATTTAAGTAGCCCTGCAAACTTTGGCTTTTTTGCATCAGGATTATTTTTAACTTCTTTGGGGTCAAGAGTTTCACCTACCACTACCATAGGCCCAAACCTTCCCATCATTACTTTTACAGGTTCACCTGATTCAGGATGATTCCCCAGGAAACGTTCCCCAGTAACCTTTTCTGCGTTTTTTTGCGTATCAACCAAATTTTCATGAAAAGGCTTATAAAAACCATCTATCATTTTCTGCCAGTCAACCTTTCCTTCGGCTATTTCATCAAACTGGCCCTCTACATTTGCTGTGAAATTATAATCAAGGATTTTAGGAAAATTTTTGGTGAGAAATTCATTTACTAATATTCCAAGGTCTGTTGGAAATAATTTTGACTTTTCAGTTCCTGTTATTTCAGAAAGGATGTTTTTCTCAACCTGCTTATCATTTATAATAAACTGGATATATTTTCTTTCCACTCCGTCTTTATCTTTCTTCTCAACATATCCCCGCTTTTGTACGGTTGAAATAGTTGGTGCGTAGGTTGAAGGTCTTCCAATACCGAGTTCCTCTAATTTTTTCACTAATGCTGCTTCAGTAAATCTGGCAGAAGCTTTTGTAAATTTTTGAGTAGCCTGCATTCCTTCCAGTTGTAACTCTTGCCCGATACTAAGTGGAGGCAGTATTGCCTCATCAGTTTCCATTTCTGTGTTTTCTTCATCAACAGGCTCTGTATTTAAGATTAAGAAACCTTCAAATTTTATCACCTCACCTTTTGCAACTAATTCTTCGCTGCGGGTGGAAACCTCAATATTCACCGTTGTTTTTTCAAGAATAGCATCACTCATTTGTGAAGCCATCGTTCGGCGCCAGATCAATTTATATAGTCTCTGTTCATCAAAACCTGCAGAAATTTCTTCATTCTCCATGTAGGTGGGTCGAATTGCTTCATGCGCCTCTTGTGCTCCGCTTGATTTTGTTTTAAACCTTCTCTGCTGGGAGTATTTTTCCCCGAAACGGTTTTCTATTTCTCTTTGCACATTCACTAAAGCCTCTTCACTCAGGTTCATTGAGTCTGTACGCATATAAGTAATATGTCCTTCTTCATAAAGTTTTTGCGCTATCACCATTGTTCTGGAAACACTAAAGCCGAGCTTTGAACTTGCTTCCTGTTGCAAGGTGGAAGTTGTGAAAGGAGCTGAAGGAGTTCTTTTGCCAGGTTTTACTGCAATATCTTTTACTGAAAAGCCTGCACCAATGCATTGTTGTAAAAACTTTTCAGCATCTTGTTCGTTTTCTGTTTTGCCGGGAAGTTCAGCTCTAAAGTTTGTTCTTTTCCCATTTACTGAAGCAGATAAAACAGCTTGAATTTTGTAAGAAGACTCAGGTATAAACGTCATTATCTCCTGTTCTCTCTCCACAATCAACCTCACTGCAACACTCTGCACCCTACCAGCACTCAGCGATTTTGATAAATTTATTTTTCTCCAAAGTAAAGGTGAAAGTTCGAATCCCACTATGCGGTCAAGTATTCGCCTCGCTTGTTGAGCATTTACGAGGTTTTGGTCAATATTTCTCGGGTTATCAACAGCCTTTTGAATTGCATTCTTAGTGATCTCATGAAAAACAATACGCTTTGCTACTCCAGGATCAAGCCCTAACACCTGGCAAAGATGCCAGGATATTGCCTCACCCTCTCGGTCCTCATCCGTTGCAAGCCAAATTTCCTCAGCTTCTGAGGCAAGTTTTTTCAATTCTTTTACAACATCTTCTTTATCTGCAGATATAATATAGGAAGGTTGGTAATTCTTCTCTAAGTCAATCCCCATCTTACTCTTCTCTAGGTCACGGATATGTCCGTAACAGGACTTTACAAGAAAATCTTTTCCTAAAAACTTCTCAATAGTTTTTGCCTTTGCGGGGCTTTCTACAATCATCAAATTCTTCGACATAATATTATTGTGTTGGGTGCAAAGTTATGTTTCCTACGCAAAAACAAAATTTTGGGGTTTATATTGACATGAAAACTAACTTATGAGTTGTTTTGTTCATGCTGATGTAATTTTGCAATAGAACACATTTTTTACATGAATATTACAAAAGAGAACGTTTTACAGGCATTGAGTTATGTTGATGATCCTGATCTGAAAAAAGATATTGTATCATTAAACATGGTGAAAGATCTAGTGACAGAAGGAAACAATGTTTCATTCACAGTTATGCTCACAACACCTGCCTGTCCCATGAAAGAACAGATACAACATGCATGTGTAACTGCTGTAAAAAAATTAGTGAGCAGCGAGGCTATTGTAACTGTAACTATGAGTTCACAGGTTACTTCTCTAAGAAATTCTGATGAAACGATTTTACCTGGAGTAAAAAATATTATTGCAGTATGTTCTGGAAAAGGGGGAGTTGGAAAATCCACAATAGCTGTAAACCTCGCTATTGGGCTTGCTAAAAATGGAGCAAAGGTTGGTTTGATGGATGCTGATATTTATGGCCCCAGCATCCCCATGATGTTTGATGAAAAAGAATCGAAACCCCTTGTAAAACAGATGAATGGCAAAGCCATGATGATCCCGATAGAAAAATATGGGATAAAAGTTTTGTCCATCGGGTTTCTAATTGATGAAACACAGGCCGTAGTTTGGAGAGGCCCCATGGTGAGTAGTGCATTAAAACAATTTGTTACTGACTGCCTTTGGGGTGAGTTAGATTATCTTGTGATTGACCTTCCTCCCGGAACAGGTGATATACATTTAACACTGGTGCAAACAGTACCAGTAACCGGTGCTGTAATTGTAACTACTCCGCAGGATGTTGCACTTGCAGACGCAAGAAAAGCTGCCTCGATGTTCAACATGGCAAATATTAAAGTACCAATCATAGGCGTAGTTGAGAATATGGCATATTTTACGCCGCCTGAATTACCTGAAAATAAATATTACCTTTTTGGAAAAGACGGTGGCAAAAAACTGGCTGACGAACTGCAAACAGAATTACTTGCTCAAATTCCATTAGTTGAAAGTATAAGAGAGGGAGGCGATACAGGCAAACCTGCGATTCTTTTTTATAATGAAATAACCTCAGCAGCCTTTGATGAGTTAGTTTTTAACACGGCAAGGTTCATTTCTATCAGGAATGAAGAAGTTGCACCTACAAACAAAGTGGAAATAACAAGAATGTGAGTGTTATCAGTTAATTTTGTACCCTGTTTATGACTGAGATAACAAATGATATTCTTCAAAAAGTAGAATCTTCTCTTGACACAATCCGTCCTTACCTTAATGCTGATGGCGGTGATATCAAAGTGGTGGAAATTACGGATGACATGATAGTAAAAGTAAAATTACTGGGTGCTTGTGAGAGTTGCCCGATGAGTTTTATGACTATGAAGGCTGGTGTTGAGCAGAGTATAAAAAATGCTATCCCTGAGATCAAAGGAATAGAAACTGTTAGCCTGTAAAAGTACTTCTCAATTTATATCTTCGTAGCTGATTGACAAGGCAGCAACTTATACAACTTATTGAACACCGCAAATCTTACCTGTGCATTGGGTTAGATACTGACATTGAAAAAATTCCTGCTCATTTAAAAAAATACCCTGATCCTATTTTTGAATTTAATAAGCAGATTATTGATGCTACGAAAGATCTGTGCATAGCATATAAACCGAATATTGCTTTTTATGAAGCTTATGGAAGCAGGGGTTGGGAAAGCCTTGAAAAAACCGCAACTTATATTGGCGATGAACATTTTAAGATTGCTGATGCAAAACGGGGAGATATAGGCAATACTTCTTCAAGGTATGCTGAAGCATTTTTTAAACACATGAACTTTGATGCAATTACAGTTGCACCTTACATGGGTGAAGACTCTGTAACACCCTTTCTACGATTTGAAAACAAATTTGTGATCCTACTTGCCTTAACTTCAAACAAAGGAAGTGAAGACTTTCAGTTTATGAATGAAAATGGAGAGAGATTATTCGAAAAAGTAATTCGGAAAGCAACGAGCTGGGGAAATGCAGACAATCTTATGTTTGTCATCGGCGCAACGCATCCCGAACTTTTTCGAAACATCAGGAAACTTGTTCCTGCTAATTTCTTCCTTGTGCCGGGTATTGGTGCGCAAGGTGGTGATCTAAAAGCTATATCCGAAAATGGTATGAACGAAAATTATGGTTTGATTGTGAACTCTACTAGAGATATTATTTATGCGGGCAATGGAGTGGACTTTGCTGAAAAAGCCCGAGAAAAGGCACTTGAAGTGAAACAACAGATGGAAAAATTATTACAGCAGTAAAACAAATCTTATCTTCATCTCCATGAACGAAACCTTTCTGCACTACGTTTGGAAAATGCAGTCGTTTATAACTAATGAATTATATACGACTGAGGGCGAGAGTATTCTAATTCTAAAGAACGGAAATTATAATTTACATGCAGGTCCTGATTTCACAAATGCAAAAATTAAAATCGGGACAACTACATGGGCGGGTAATATTGAAATACATGTAAAGTCATCTGACTGGAAACACCACAAACACCAACTGGATGATGCATATAAAAATGTGATCCTTCATGTAGTATATGAAAGGGATGATGATAATTTACAAATCCCGACCCTTGAATTAAAGAAGATCATTCCAGTAAATATTTATAAAAAGTACAGCTATTTGATGCAGACAGCAAGCTGGATACCCTGTGAAAAAAACATCAAGCAAGTTTCAGAAATCACAATCAAAACCCAGCTTGTAAGGATGCTTGCTGAAAGGCTTGAAGAAAAAGCTTTGCGTTTTGAACAAAGGTTACTACAGAATAAAAATGACTGGGAAGAAACCTGTTACCAGCTTCTTGCAAGAAGTTTTGGAACAAATGTGAATGCTGAACCTTTTGAACGACTTGCGCAGAATCTCCCTTTCAATCTTCTCAGGAAACATATTAATAATGCCCAGCAAATAGAAGCCCTCCTGTTCGGTCAGGCAGGTTTTCTACAGGCAAGTTTTAAAGAAGTGTATCCACATCAATTGCAGAGTGAATACGTTTTCCTGCAGAAAAAATACAAGCTTGACCCGCTGAAAAAACTTGAGTGGAAATTTTTGCGCCTGCGCCCCGCTAACTTCCCAACTATTCGCCTTTCCCAATTTGCAAACTTTATATCAAAACAAGACCGCATTTTCCAATTACTCCTTGAAACCAGAAGTTATACAAACTTGCAAAAATTATTTACATGCGAAGCCTCTGGGTACTGGAAAGAACATTACTCTTTTAAAAAGGCATCTCCAGTAAAATCAACCCAATTAGGTAAAAGTACTATTGACCTTTTGATTATAAATACATTAGCACCTCTCCTCTATCTCTACGGTCAAAAAACCGGCAATCCTCAATTCATCACTTATGCAACGGATGTACTTGAAAATATCTCTCCTGAAAAAAATACAATTATATCAAGTTGGTTCGCATTAGCAATAAAGGCAAAATCGGCAGCAGATACTCAGGCCCTACTTTACCTTAAAAAAGAATATTGTTCACAAAAACGATGTTTAGATTGTGCAATCGGGAATGCTATTTTACAGAATAAAATTTCATAATTTTGTTTTACAAATGTTATACAAGTTAAAACATCTAGTTGAAACGGGCGCTTTTGGAGTATGTTCCTGGCTGGGAAGTAAGATGGGAATTGCTTCAAAAAGGGTACGTTTATTTTTTGTATACACTAGTTTTCTTGCTTTGGGTTCGCCTCTTGTTATTTACATGATACTGGCATTTTGGGTGAACTTGAAAAATTATATGCGGGACAAGATAAACCCGCTGAAAGATATGTAATGAAACTATTGGTAAAATCTTTCTTTTTGCAAGAATTACTTTTTCGAAATTTATAAAGTTACAGTTTCCCCAAACTCTGCAATATTTACATCTTTGAATTTCTCTGCTACTAAATGTTCTTGAAACCCGCTTAGTGCATCTTTATCACCATGTACAAGATACATGCTACGTAGCTTATCCTTTTGCTGAGGTTGCAGGTAATCAATCATCTCTTTATAATCGCCATGGGCACTAAAACTTTCCATGCGTTCAATATCTGCCCTTACCTGGAGTTCTCGCCCGAATAACTTAATCGTTTTTTCCCCATTACGGAGGCGCCCGCCTGGTGTATTTTCTGAACAATACCCAACAATTAAAATGGTGTTTTCAGGATGTTCAATTGTATTAAACACATGATGTTTCACCCGACCTGCATTTATCATACCTGCGGCACTTATAACAACACAAGCTTTTTCATTATTTATTTTTTTTGATTCATCTACCGTCCTGGAATACTTTAATGTTTTAAAACCAAAAGGGTTAGCATCCCTGAGCATGTATTGTAGAATTTCTTTATCATAACATTCCGGATGTTGCATAAAAATTCCCATTGCATTGATAGCAAGTGGAGAATCAATAAACACTGGGATATTTGGCAATTTGTTTTCATGAGAAAGTTTATCCAACATGAAAACAATCTCCTGTGTTCTGCCTACACTAAAAGCCGGAATAATAAGTTTCCCTTTTTTCTCCACACAAGTTTGCCTCACAATCTGTAAAAATTTTTCTTTTTCATCCGGGGCCTCGAGATGCCGCCTGTCACCATACGTAGATTCGCATATGAGAAAATCACAGGGTATCATAGGATCGGGATCTTTGAGGATTGGGCGATTGGGCCTGCCTATGTCTGCAGTAAACCCAAAGGTAAATTCTTTCTTTCCCTGCCTGCGTATTTTTAATGTAACACTCGCACTCCCAAGAATATGCCCGCTATCTTTAAACAATACATCCACATCAGGATGAATACCGAACCACTTGTTATATCCTTTGGTTTCGAACAGCTCCATTGTCGTTGCAACGTCCTTTGCGGTATATAAGGGTTCTCTCCCACTCACTTCTTCTTTGAACTTCTCATTTGTAAAATCACTTTCTCTTTCCTGGATATGAGCGCTATCAAGTAACAAAATAGCAGTTATATCTTGCGTTGCTGATGTAGAAAATATTTTACCTGCAAAACCATCTTTCACTAACTTGGGTAATTTGCCACTGTGATCAATATGAGCATGCGAAAGAATTACAATATCTACCTCAGCCGGGTCAAATAAAAAATTTTCATTGAACTGTTCGTACTCTTTTTCTGCGCCTTGGTACATACCACAGTCAAGCAGGATATTAAATCCGTCATCTAGGGTGAGGAGATGTGAACTTCCTGTGACTGTTCCTGCTGCACCGCAAAATTTTAATTGCATTTTACAAAAATTAAAAGTTAAACCCTTTTGTTGAAAGAAAACTCAAAAGTAAAAAGGTTTATTGAGTAAGTTGAAGGTATTTTTCAGTCATAATTTTCCTTAGTTTATCCCGAAGCATTGGAACATCATCTCCATTTAACCCTGCAGTTGATATGGGTTCCAGGTAATGAATATGCACAATTCCGGGTTTCATCAGCAAGGGTTTATATGGCATAATGCTGTCCGTATTGATAAACAACATGGGTAAGATAGGGGCCTGCAACTCAATGGCAATGCGGAATGCGCCGTCTTTAAACTCAATCAGAGGTTGCTCTAACGTTTTATTTCTTGTGCCCTCCGGAAAAATAAATACAGAATCACCATGCTTCATGTATTCAGCTAATTGAATAATACTTTTCTTCCTGCTTTCACTGTTGCCTCGGTCAACGATTATTATTGTAACTTTTAATAACTGCCCCAACAGCGGGATTTTCAATAATTCTTTTTTACCGAGATATCTTACTCTACCCCAACATGCTGCTGCGCTAACCGGTGCATCCAGGTTTGAGCGGTGATTTGCAATGAGCATGTAGGCTTTCGATTTGTCAATCTTTTCCATTCCATGAAACTTATAAAAGATACCAGAAAAAGCTCCAAAGCCATAAGCAATAAACTTGCAAATATTTAAAATAGGGAGCAATGCTTTATCTCCCCCCAAAAAAGAGAACAGGAAAAAAAAGGGTGCTGTGATTATGAGGAATACAACAAAAACAATTGCAACATAAGCGGTGTACAAATACCTCAACACAGTTATCATTGTGCAAACTTAAAAGAAATACCTAATTTTAAAGTTACGATACAAAGTATGAAAAAATTAATGATCCCAACACTTGCATTGCTTTTTACGACAGGCATATATTTTTTTTGTAAAGAACAAACAGATCCTGTTTTGATTGATACCGGTTTTGACAAATTATCGGCAATAGAAGGTGCACTTGAATTTCAACTTATGCGTACACTGGACCCTGCATTTGGGGAGGTGCCGGGTGGCAAACTAATGGAAGCTTATAATTCTCTTAAAGCCCGTGGATTTTATACCATTGGAGAAAGCAGGTCTGAAGATGGTTGGAAGCATATAAATGATTTTTTCCCTTCGCTTGCTGTTACTAAAATTACTTACGACCCCAACAACACAAGTATTTTTTATTTCTGCACTGGTGAAGGGTGGTTTAATGCTGATGCGCAAAAAGGTGCAGGTGTATTCAAAAGCAGCGACATGGGTGGCACCTGGGAGCAACTTGTTTCTACTAACAATTCAAACTTTGTGTACTGCCAGGATATAGCTGTGCATCCTATTACAAGCGATGTATATGTTGCTACAAAAACAGGCTTGTACCGTTCCTCAGATGAAGGTGAAACTTTTCAAAAGATTCTGGGTGCCGGTGCCGGATCTATTAGAAACAGTGTATGTGATATTGAGTTTACCAGCGATGGTGGTGTGTTTACTTCAATTGGAATTTTTGAAACCGATGGAATCTATTATTCACCTTCAGGTGATTCAGCAACTTTTGTAAAACAAACTGGAGGGTTTCCAACTACCGGCATTTACCGCATTGAGCTTGCTACAGCACCTTCAAACCCAGATGTATGTTATGCAATTCCTTGTTCATCATCTCAATATAAGATTACAGGTATTTACAAAACAATTGACCGTGGAACAAACTGGGATACAACATCATTGCCCGGAAATAATTATGAAATGGCTGCAAAACAAGCTTGGTATGATCTATCTCTTGCAGTTGACCCCAACAATGAAAACATTGTTGTGGCGGGTGGTTTAAATGTTTGGCGCAGCAGGGATGGCGGTGTAAACTGGCAACAACTCACTTCCGGAAGATTGGATAGTTTGCTTGTAAGATATATGCATGTAGATCAACATGAAGTTGTTTTTCAGGGTTCGGATACAGTTTATTTTGCGAATGATGGTGGCATATACAAATGCGATAATTTTTCAAGTGATTTACCTACTATCTACAATGTAAACTATAATTATAATGTTACACAATTTTATGCAGCTGCCATTCATCCTGAGTCATCCCATCCGGGAATTATTGGCGGAACACAGGATAATGGTTCTTTGCTTGCTTTAAACTTCGGACTCACAGATTTCAAGACAGTTAGCGGGCAAGACGGTTCTTTTTGCGCATATCATCCTTCTGACGGGAATAAATTTTATACGACGACACAGTACACAAGGATTTTCAGGTATAATAATGGCGGTTTTGAAATTCCAGATACGATTACTAACGCCAATGTAACTGAAGATAATTTGTTATTTATAAACCCGATTGAAATAAGCAACTATGATCCTGAAGTATTATTCCAGGCAAGTAACATCGGGTTGTGGCGCTTAAAAAATCTTTCCATTGCTGACACTTCCGAATGGGAAAAAGCCTGCACAACCACAGGTGGCATTACTGCATTAGCTGCCAGCAGTGCAGAAGATGATATCATTTTTTTTGGAAAAAGCAGTAGTAATGGTGAAATATACATGGTTCAAAATGCTACAACAGTTGAGGGAATATTGCCGCCCATCGGGCTAGATCCCGCTGACATGCTTCCGAATTCATCATTTCTTGGCGCATTATATTGTTCAGGAATTTTTGCGGATGTGCATGATGCGAATCATGTAATGCTATGTTATGCAAACTACGGAGTAGAAAGTATCTGGCAAAGCAACAATGCATTAAGTGGTTCTCCAACCTGGGAAAATCTTGAAGGCGACTTGCCAGATATACCCGTATATAGCGTTGTCATTCACCCGGGAAATGCTGATGTTGCCTATGTTGCCACCGAACTAGGAATCTTTTATACAAATGATCTTAATGGAAACTCTACACAATGGATACCTTGTTCCACAGCGCCCATTGTAAGAACAGATCAGTTACGAATAAGAGTTGCTGACAATAACATTATTGCAGCAACACATGGAAGGGGCATTTGGGAAGCAGAGTTAGATGCGGGGGGATTGAATAATGATGTTACATGGATTGAACGGGGGCCTAACAATATTGGCGGAAGAACAAGAACTGTGATGGTTGATCCCAACATAGCCAGTGGCAAAAAAGTTTGGGCTGGAGCTGTGGGTGGTGGGCTTTGGAAAACTACAGATATTGACGCTGTGGATGTTGAAGAAATACAGGTTCAAAATTCGCCTTTTAACCTGTACCCAAATCCTGCAGTTGATTTTGTAACACTTGAAATAAAGAAGCCGGGCAATACGAAGTATATCATTGAAGTTTTTGATATTCATGGAAAAAAAATCCGAAACCTTGCAAACAACATACCCGTTTCCACCTTACAATTTGATGTTTCTTCTTTTTATAGCGGGGTGTATTTTATTAGTGTAACTGAGGGTAAATGGAAAACCGTGAAAAAATTGATTGTAAATTAAAAGTTAACCTATGCATCAATAATCAAAAAGTCGGCATCTTTACAAAAAATAGGATTATGAAAACTATAAGCTACATACTTTTCACACTCTTCAGTATTTTTACTTTAAGAGCCCAAAATACCCTTCAACTTTGCGAAAAATATGATGAAAATGGGACCGCCAGCGGAGTATACAGTGAGTGGACCATAACTCCCACAGCCGGATACATTTACATACTTTATAATCAACCAAGAAACTTAACATCTGGGCTCTGGTATCTTTATATTGATAAAGACTGGGACAATACAGGTGTTTTTTCAGCCTATGAAACCATCAATTTAACGCCCGACGAATCAAAAAATTGGATTGTATATGATTATAACTTTAAGGAAGCCGGCGATTACAAAGCATACATTATGTATAATGGTGTACAGATGGCAGGAACTTCAATTAATCTTAAAATGGATGGCAGTGCAACTAGTACTTCAACTTCATTAGACGAAATAGATACTTATTATTATGAATCATCAAATGTTGTTTTTTGTCAATCTGTTGATGACAACGGGCAATTGTCAGGTGTGAAATCAGTATTCGACAGAGTAGGCGGAAATGCCGAAGTGATGATCTACATTTCAAACAGTGAAAAACCGTTTAAAACAAATAAGATTTATCTTGATGTTTACAAAACAGGTTCAGACGAATTATATGACAGCGATAGTTTTGAAATAGAGGAAGACTGGGATTGGATAAAATTTAAATATACTTTTAGTGAACCTGGTGAATATGTATTTGATTTGTATACTGCTAATGATATTTTCATCAATAGCTCTCCGAATTTATTGATACGATAAAAATAGTTTATAACTGTTTTTCATACGGAGCAAAGAATTTAAATTGAATTTCTGAGATGGATTCCCACCCCTCCATCCTTTACATGTCTCAGTCAATCCCGTATGCGAAGATGATGTAAAAGAAGAATGCTAAATCACCGGTAATAACTTCTAACTCTTTAACTACAATGATTTTTGTTTGACATCTCCGTGGCTTCCAGCCGTTCACAAATCATTGAAAGTTATAAAGACCTTGCACTTTAATCTTCATCTGTTAATTTTGTGGCAAATACTATTTGAATGAGAGAGATACGTTTCAGGGAAGCATTACGGGAAGCTATGAACGAAGAAATGCGCAAGGATGCGAATATTTTTTTGATGGGTGAAGAAGTGGCGGAATATAACGGTGCTTATAAAGTGAGCCAGGGTATGCTGGAAGAGTTTGGCGAAAAACGGGTGATTGACACACCAATAGCTGAATTGGGTTTTGCAGGCATTGCTGTGGGGGCGGGTATGAATGGATTGCGGCCGATAGTTGAATTTATGACGTTCAACTTTGCATTGCTGGCAATTGACCAGGTGGTGAATGCTGCAGCAAAAATGCTGGCGATGAGTGGCGGCCAATTCAGTTGCCCGATCGTTTTCAGGGGACCGAGCGGTAGCGCAGGGCAGTTAGGAGCTCAACACTCACAAATGTTTGAGAATTGGTACGCAAATGTACCCGGCCTTAAAGTTATATCCCCAAGCAATCCTTATGATGCAAAAGGTTTACTCAAATCAGCAATTCTTGATAATGATCCTGTGGTTTTCATGGAAAGTGAAGTGATGTATTCTGATATTGGTCCTGTTCCTGAAGAAGAATATTATATCGAAATAGGAAAAGCAGATGTGAAAAAAGAGGGAAGTGATGTAACAATAGTTTCTTTCAATAAAATGATGAAGGTAGCTATGAAAGCTGCAGAAGAATTGCAAAAAGAAACCATAAGTGCTGAGGTAATTGACCTGAGAACAATCCGCCCGCTGGATATAGCAACAATTGTAACAAGCGTTAAGAAAACGAACAGGCTTGTGATTGTTGATGAAAGCTGGCCTTTCGGAAGTATTGCCAGTGAAATATCTTATCAGTTGCAAAAAGATGCTTTTGATTACCTCGACGCTCCCATCCGCCGTGTAAATGGCGCCGACGCAAATATGCATTATGCCCCTAATCTTGTGAATGCTTATCTGCCGGATGCAGCTAAGGTGATGAATGTGGTAAAAGATGTGATGTATGTATGATGCTCAGCATTAAAATAAATCCAGCATCTTAAAATCTTTTTCCAACACAACACTTGCATCTGACTTTAGCCATTTATTTATAATTGTTGCATAAATGTTCCTGAAATCTATTTCATAGATCAGGTCGCCGTCATCAAGTTTAGTAAGGTCAGGAAGGTCATTCATCATGCCTCCTTTTTTCATACCCCCGCCAACTAAATAAATATTATTCGCCGTTCCATGATCAGTACCTTTTGATCCGTTTTGCTCCACTCTCCTGCCGAATTCGCTGAACGTCATCACTAAAGTATCTTTAAATTTCCCGTTTGCTTTCAGGTCATCGCAAAAAACTTTTAATGCATCAGCATATTGCTTCAGTTTTTTACTTTGCTGATCTCTCTGCAATGCATGCGTATCAAACCCACTCATACTTACATAATAAATTCTAGTATCTGCTTCCGCAACAATCAGTTCAGCAATTGTTTTCATTTGCTTCCCAAATTCATTTGCCGGGTAGGGAGCATAGGAAGTGTGCTTTCCGGATGTTTCATAAATGTAATCAGCACTTTCTGTAATGCTTGATAGAGTTTTATGTAAATACGCAACATTATGATGATCTTGTTCTGGAGAACTCATTTTTGCAATGTCGCTCATAAAAGGGTTTTGTTCTGCAAAACGAAAGTTTTTTGGATCTCTAACCGCAAAGCCGCTTACTTTTTTACCCTTTAACGCCAGGCTCATTGTATCATCAATTTCAATAGCTGTATGTGGGGAAATACAATCATAATTGTTACATGTTGAATCTAACACCCGTCCTAACCAACCGGTTTGCCAATATACACTTTCATCGCTGCCTGTTTGCCAGATATCCATGCTTCGAAAATGTGAACGATTCGGGTTTGGGTATCCTACATTGTTTATTATAACTGCATCGCCATTCAAAAACAAGTCAGCAAGTCCTCCCAGATTCGTATTTAATCCTATCTCATCATTAAGGTGTATGAGTTCTTCCTTCTTCAGGCCCAGGTCAGGTCGGAGTTTGTAATAAATATCATTCCGGTAAGGAACAACGCAATTCAATCCGTCATTCCCTCCACTTAGTTGAATAACGACCAACACTTTAGGTTTTCCTTTCTCGTCAAAATACTGATTGCCTCCTGCTCTTAAAAATTGAGGAATAAACAGCGATGCGCTTGCAAGGCTTGAATATTTCAGAAAGTCTCTCCTGTTTTGCTTCATAATTAAATCAATTGAAATTCAGGTAAAGAAAAAACTGCTGCACATGTACTCATGATAAGTTTCTCTTGCGAAGATCGATCTGTGTACTTTTCAACAATACTCTTATCAATATTTCCCTTCGGCGACTGAACAAAAGCAGAAATAATTGTATCAGTAAGTTGTTCTTGTTTCACATTTTTAAATGCGAGAACAAGTTTACTCCAGTCGCTTTGTATCTCAGCCCTCTTGCGGGTTTTCAGCATGGTTTCTTCGTCACTTACATCTTCAAATTCAGGCTTGGGGCGAAGATCAAAACCACCATCATGCAGAATACGCAGCGGAATATTCATACGCAGGAAAAGAGAAGAACTGTCAATCCAGTTTTTACCACCGGGCCAGCCCGCAACGTTGGGCGGGAAAAACAATGTTTGCCCAAGCAGGTTTTGCATGTAGATCAACCCATCGTCCCGCTTCACATCAAAATTGATAAGTTTTTTATAGCGAACTATCAGTTCAACCGGGGATGAAATTTTGCATCCAATGTTTTTTTCGTCATAAAACCAATCTGCCGTCAAGATTTGTTTCATGAGTTTTCTGATGTCATAATCAGTATTGTAAAAATCATCAGCCAGCTTGTTTATCACTTCTTCATCCGGTTCTTCATTCACAAACTCTTTATAAATTTTCTTTGTAATGTATATTGCTGTTTGTTTTTCCTTTAGAAGAATATCAAGGATTTCTTCCCCGTTGAAATTTCCTCTTCTTCCAAGGAATTCTTTTTCGCCGAAATCATGATCTTCCTCAGAGAACTCATACTGGCCGAGTTTATTAATCCGCCAGCCTGTGAAAGCTCTTGCGGCTTCCTTAATATCTTTTTCGGTGTAAAGATTTCCCCTTCCAAGTGTAAAGAGCTCCATCACCTCCCTAGCAAAGTTTTCGTTGGGCGCATCTTTTTTATTTTGCTCATTATTAAGATATAATATCATAGCAGGATCTTTAGCAACAGCATGTAGCATTTTTCTGAAGCTGCCAAGTGCATTTTTTCTGAGCATATTATTCTGCACCTGCATGAGCCAGGCAAAAGGTGTAGAAGTAGCGAAATGATTATGCCAGAACAAGGTCATTTTTTCCCGCAGGGGGGCTGAAGTTGTTGCCATCATATCCATCCAGTCAAGGTTAAGTTCCAGTGTCTGATCCCTTGATCTGAGTATGGAGAATAAAATTTTTAATGATGTTGCAGGTTTCCCGTTTTTGATGGGATTCTCAATTGTTTTTAAAGAAAGATACCGTTGAGAAGA
>JBJXHH010000184.1:0-3982 GCA_046160675.1 Chitinophagales bacterium | reverse complement strand
TTACCCCAATGGGAACAAGGTTGCTGAAGCGATGGATAGTAATGCCGCTGAAAGAGAAGCAGGCAATAGATGCAAGGTTATCTATAGTTGAGTATCTTATTAAAGAACCCGAACTATCAAAATTGCTTGCAACAGCGCTGAAACAGATCGGAGACCTGGAACGAATTATATCCAAGGTTTCCCTGCAAAAAATTAATCCGAGAGAGGTATTACAATTGAACAAGGCATTACATGCACTGGAACCCTTGAAAGAAAACTTAGTACGATCAGGAAACGAACATTTACAAAAGCTGGGAGATCAGCTAAATCTTTGCATGTTCATCCGCCAGAAAATTGATACCGAAATCCTGGAGGAAGCTCCACCACAAACTAATAAAGGCGGTTTAATACAAAAAGGCGTTAACGGAGAATTGGATGAATTGCGGGAAATCGGAAATTCAGGAAAAGATTTTTTGCTGAAGTTGCAACAGGATGAAATCTTGAGAACAAATATCCCCAGTTTAAAGATCGGGTTTAACAATGTATTCGGATATTATCTTGAGGTAACAAACAAATATAAAGATGTTGTTCCCGCAGATTGGATCAGGAAACAAACCCTTACTAGTGGTGAACGTTTTATCACACCTCTCTTAAAGGAGTATGAAGAAAAAATACTTGGGGCGGAAGAGAAAATTATATCTCTCGAACAAAAAATTTACGACCATCTTGTATTTGCTTTGCAGGAATATGTTAAACCAATTCAACTGAATGCATCCGTCATTGCAAAGCTTGATGTATTATTGAATTTTGCTGTACTTGCTTTACAACATAATTATCGCAAGCCCGAAATCACTGAAGATTTAGCCTTAAACATAAAAGAAGGCCGCCACCCGGTTATTGAACAGCACTTACCAGTTGGTGAACAATATATACCCAATGATATTTTCCTGGACACCGACGTACAACAACTCATCATTATCACCGGCCCGAACATGTCAGGAAAATCTGCTTTATTACGGCAAACAGCATTAATTGTTCTGATGGCGCAAATGGGTTGTTTTGTTCCGGCTGCTGACGCACAACTTGGTATCGTTGATAAAATTTTTACAAGAGTTGGTGCAAGCGATAATATTTCGAGCGGTGAATCAACCTTTATGGTGGAGATGAATGAAACTGCAAGCATTATGAACAACATTTCTAATCGTAGCTTGATTTTGCTGGATGAGATAGGGCGGGGAACTTCTACTTACGATGGTATTTCCATCGCATGGAGTTTGTGTGAGTACTTACACAATCACCCTTCTGCGAGGGCAAAGACATTATTCGCCACACATTACCATGAATTAATTGAATTAGAAAATAAATTTGAGCGGATAAAAAACTATCATGTTAGTACAAAGGAAGCCGGCAATAAAGTAATTTTTCTGCGAAAAATTCAAGAAGGGGGTAGCAAGCATAGTTTCGGCATTCATGTTGCAAAAATGGCGGGTATGCCGCAAAGTATTGTGAACAGGTCAAATGAGATATTAAAGCAACTGGAAGATAAACATATCGGTGTTGACATAAAAAACAAACTTCACAAACTCCAACAGCAAAGTTTCCAACTGAACATGTTCAGCATGGATGATCCTACCCTGATCAAGATAAAAGAAGTTCTGCAGAACATCGACATTAATTCCCTTTCTCCTATTGAAGCGTTAATGAAACTGAAAGAATTACAGGATATTGTAAAATAAAAAGAGGTTTCACTTTTCTAACATAAAGTGAAACCTCTTGGTAACAAATTTTATAAAGTAGATACCTTAAATCCCTTCCTGAAATTCCCTGCTTTAAAGTCAACAACATACATTCCCGGCGCAAGATCAAATGCGGATACATCAAGTGTTATCTTATGATTTCCCTGCGTAGCATCCGAATTTGAAACAAGATATTCAATTACCTTCTCCCCCAACATATCATACAAATTGACAGATACATCCGCCTGCTGGGCAAGGTGATAGTATACATCAATGGCATCAGTAAACAGAGTTGGCGAAACATTTACATTTGCCTGTACAACATTTTCACCCTGAATTCCAGTAAAGTCAGATAACCCGAAATGCGCAGTTATAGTATCGGGCGCAGTAAGAGATACTGCAGACACAGAATCATATATATCAGTAAAAGTTCCGCTATTTGATGTCCAGTACCAGAAGAAGTATGAAGGATCATTTGCATAAGCAGTAAGTAAATTTTCCATGCCTCCGAAGTATTCTCCCTCCCAAGGAAGGTCATAATGAGTTAGTGTGTTTACTAATAAATAGCCGGCCTCTTCAGGCTCTACTTTAAACACGACATTGTAAGGTCCGGTTAATTCATAACAATCACTCAAGCCAACATCTAATATCTCGCAACGTTCTTCAATAAATTCTCTTAACTCCATGAAGTTGTCATGCCACTCTTCATATGTTCCGTACCAGCGATCAGCATGGCGATCCATTTCAGGTTCAATCACATTCATCATGCTATCGAGAGTAAACAACATGTTCTCACAACTGTAGGTTGTGTTGAAAAGATCAGCATATCTTGAAAGATAAAATTGTTCAAAGGTTGGGTTCTCCCGCAGCGCATTAAGTATCCTCACATGCCCTTCACCATCAAAAAATGAAGGCGGGAACCAGGCTGGGTCGTATTCATCAATATCACAAGGAGTGGCATCTGTGCCTGTGTTCGGAACACCGGAGTAATTGATGTAGAATCCGAAAGTTGCATCATTGTCCCACAGTGTGTAGCCCCATTTCTGATGTCCCCCATCAGGATTGAAACCCCGCCAAACTGCTGTGTTATATATAAGCCAGTCAGTTGTTACAGGCGTTGTGTTTGCAACGAAATAATCTACGAGGCTGTAAAAATCAAGCTGACTTGCGGCATAATTAAAATTTTCTTCCACACTCATATCTTCGTCTTCAATAAACTCATGTAAGTCATCCCAGTCTTCCATAGTTTGTGAGCCGCCATATTCACTCCAGGTGTTTCCCCAGGTCATCTGGTATTGAATATCATATTTACCCTGGTCATAATAATATTCTGTATAGTCATGGTCATCTGTTTTCTCCCGGAAAGAGTACACTCCCCAATACTCTCCATTCAGGTAAACTAAACATCTTGATGAACGGCGAACATCAAGTACAAGCCCGTCGTTGTTTGCAATTGTCTGCACATAATCATCCCGCATATGTGCGCTTCCTTCATTGGCTGAGTGATGTGCTGCAGGATAGTTATCATCGCCTGCTGCACGGAAAATCATACGCTGAAATTCATCTCTTTCACTGGTTACAAAGAATTTTTCTTTAAGATGCCTGCTGTAACCAAATTCATCCCTGCTAATCCAATCCAAGCTACGCTGATCATTGGCCCAGGAATCCTGACCGTGGCTGTTCATCTCTCCATAACTTCGAGTTCTGCTGTCCCCGGCAGTATCAAATATTTCGATAGATGCAATAGGTTCTATATCATCGTCGCCGTTTGCTAATGTTTGCAGGTCATTTCCGGCTATAGAAACGATTGGTAAAGTACTCACGGGTTCATCAATGAAAAAGGTTTGAAACATTAACAAACCCGGGTATATGTCTGGGTTTGAGCTGAAAACTCTTGCTTTTAAAACAGCTGTTTCATTCAAGTTTAAAGTGCCTGTGTATAAAGGCGAAGATTCTGTCGGAAGGTTTCCATTTGTTGTGTATCTTATTTCGGCATCGGGTTCAATTGTTGTGATATCTACAGAAACAGTTCCGGAAAAAAATCCTCCTGAAACACTGAAAGTTGGGCGATCAGCATAGGATGTATATTGTTCTGTACCATCATTACTTTCGCCGGGTGTGGGGTCAGCGCATATAGTCCATGTTGTACTGCCATCTGTTGTTCTTGTACGAGAATGATGTGTTTGTGTGAGTTCAATTGTGAGGGAATCTAAAATGCTTCCTGAACCGTCGCTCAGGATGATTTTATCAGGGTTTTGTTTTGTTTG
>JBJXHH010000183.1:0-4738 GCA_046160675.1 Chitinophagales bacterium | reverse complement strand
GTGTTATGGCGTACTGAGTTTGTGTTATAGCATCCTGATTTTGAGTTAGAGCATGCTCACTTTGTGTTACAACATCCTGAGTTTGTGCGAGATCATCCGGTGTTTGTCTTAGATCATCCATTGCTTGCGAAATCCTATCATATATATATAAGTTGCATACTGCCAACCGCCTGCTGCATACTGTTCATTGTTTTCCGCCTGCTTTTAACTCTTATCACCGGAAACAGGTTTTGTAAACTTACTCTTAATTTCGGGGCAAGAAAATCTGGAATAAGAACTCATTCATGACCCTCTCAGCCATCACTAACATCCTTCGCAAACGCATCACTGAATACAGGCATACGAACCGTGCAAACAGCTCCATTCATGAGGCGATAAATATGATTGAGATCGCATTGAACATTACAGAACTGAGCATAAGCACAGCAAGAGCAGTTACTGAAACCGAAGAATCCTGGTTTGAACCTGACTGGAAGATCATTCACTCACTCGAAAAAACTGAGTGGGATGATCTGATTGACCTTTACAGGGAACTTGCCTATAAAGTGAAAGAAAGAAACTGGTTCAGGTAAGCTCATTTTCCCATTTTGAAGGGAGCTAGGGGGATGTTTCATTTCACCACCGGCATCACAACAATCCCGGTATCAGCGCTCAGTTTTTTTATGTACGATTGAAGTTCCATCGCCTCTTTCTGATACATCATTATTTCATCTATATTTTTATGAAGATCATCCTGCTGCAGGTCTCGTATCCTGTCATCTACTTCCATTTTCATTTTAATGATCTTTTTCAGCTTGAGCAGCGAGATGGTTTTCACAATATCTTTTCCGGCAAGGAAAAACTTATCAGTAATATGTACCCCATGCATCTTTTCCCAGTTAGCACTCAATTCGTAAGGGGCAGTTAGTAAATCGAGACAAAGATCTTTTATTGCATTGTCATCATGATTGATAAAATATCCCTGTGAGATAAATTCATTTTGAGAATAATAACTTTTATACTCTTCAATCACTTTCGTATACAACTGGTTTTCTATTTCAATATCCTGCAGGTTGCGCAGGATCTTTACTATTGCATTTTCCCCATCTAACTCATAATTACTGTTCTCCAGCAATAATCTCACAACATCTTTTTCCTGTTCCGCATCAAGGTGAAATTTAAACTCCTGCCTGATTGTTTGCCTCGCAACAGGTAATTGCAGATGCTCTTCAACACTTGCTTTATCCTGCGCTCCAAGTTTGTCTACAGTTTTCTTGCGCAGTATTCTATTGATCTCACTGATAAGGATCTGTTCTTCAACATGCAAAGTAGAAGCTGTTTGTTTGATGTATAAACTTCTTACAATTGCATCGGGTATTTTTGAAATGCTGTCAACAATGTCTTTGATAATATCTGCAATTTTAACCGGGTCACCCTTTGCTTCTTCAAGAAATAAACTTGTTTTCAGGTGAATGATATCTTTCTTTTCCTTCGTAACAAAATCTAAGAACCCCTGCATTCCCAATTTGCGAACCAGCGTATCAGGATCATCTTCTGCAGGAAGCAAAACAACTTTCACATTCATGCCTTCTTCCAGTGCAATGTCAAGCCCCCTGAGTGCCGCCTTCACTCCGGCGCTATCGCCGTCATAAATGATAGTCAGGTTTTTTGAGTAACGTTTTATCAGCCGAACCTGGTCTTGTGTAAGTGATGTGCCGCTGCTGGCAACTACATTTTCTATCCCGGCTTGATGCAGGGAAATAACATCCATGTACCCTTCCACCAGGAAACATTCATCTTTTTCTGCAATCGGTTTCCGTGCATGATAAATGCCATAAACGATTTTGCTTTTAAAATAAATTTCTGTTTCCGGTGAATTGATATACTTCGGAATTTTTTTGTCGGCACTTAATGTTCTTCCCCCAAAGCCCAGCACTTTTCCACTCACACTGTGAATGGTGAACATCACCCGGCCTTTAAAAAAATCCTGTTTATACTGGGAAGTTAAACCGAGTTGTTGCAGGAACGCAAGTTGATAACTGTTTTTCAGCGCATCTTGTGTAAAAGCATCACCGGCGGAAGGGCAGAAGCCGAGTTCGAATTTCTGGATAGTATCTTCAGTTAAACCTCTTTCTTTAAAATAACTCAGCCCGATTGTTTTCCCTTCTTCACTGTTGAATAAATAATTGGTAAAATAATTTTGAGCAAATGCATTTACAATGTACAGGCTTTCTTTTTTTGTTTCCGCTTCAATTTCCTCATTCGTTTGCACTTTTTCTTCAATGGGGATATTATATTTTGCTGCAAGAAATTTAAGGGCTTCCCTATAGGTGAAGTGTTCATGTTCCATCACAAAACCAATACTGTCGCCGCCCTTGCCGCAGCCGAAACATTTATACAATCCCTTCGTTGCAGAAACTGTGAAGGATGGTGTTTTTTCGTTATGAAAGGGACATAAACCTACATAGTTAACACCCCGTTTTTTTATCTGTACAAACTCACCTACCACCTCCTCGATCCTCGCAGTTTCCCTGATCTTTTCTATTGTATCTTTTGTGATCATCCCTCAGCAAAAATACGCATCAGGCATTAATAAGCCGGGAGGTTTTTAGCGAGGTTTTCAGGCTAGTACAATCTGAGTATATTTACCCCGTTATAAAATAAGTATGAAAACAAAGCAGGGATATTTATTTTTTGTTATGATTGTAATGCTGGCGCAGGCATGCTCACTGCAGAAAAATGTTTCACAACAAGGGGCATTGTTGGGGGATGGAAAAATAGTTGTTGTATCACCTGAATTCTTACAACCGGAAATGACGTTGCTAAACAGCGAAGAAACTTTTGCAATAGTTATGAAATTGAAAGATGAACCTACTGTAAGATTGCAATCACCTGAACAGGCACAGGAATTCATTGCTGAAGATTTTCAAATACTCGCTTTTGAAACGGACACGACAAAAGAAGATACAACAGAGCAGGAACCGAAACTGCAGCCGCTAATTCCGGCAGGTGCCGCTGTTTTTGCTGCAGGAATGGCGCTTACTGCAGTGTCTGTTATAACAGGAGGGCTAAGCATATTCATAGGCATTGGGGCATGTATCGCAGGGCTGCTCCTCACAAACTGGGGTTATAAAAAAGTAAAAGCGGAGCCTGAAAAATGGAAGGGTGAAAAACTTGCGTTGGCAGTGTATTATGCACTCATACCTGTCGGGTTGTTTCTCATGTTATACCCTGTGTACTTGTTGTTTATGTTATAATTTTTGTTTTTGATTCTTCTATTTGTGTGTAAAACCTCATCACACAAATTGAAATTTGGTTATCTTTGTTTACACCCAAAAACGTAAAGTATGATTCAAAAACTTTTCAGCATCCTCTTCGTAACATGCTCATTCATTACACAAAACATATCAGCACAATGCTCCTGGATAAGAGGAAGCAGCGAAACGATCGATTACAGTGCTGATGCATGGGGGTTGGCATTTGATGATGCAGATAATTATTATGTAGCCGGCGCATTCAGGGAAGATTTTACTGCAAGTGGTATTTCCTTTTCTGCACCAACAAAAGGGCAGGGATATTTTGTAGCAAAGTATGATACAGACGGTAATATCATCTGGGGAAAAGTGATAGAAGCATTTGCAGAAAGTAACACCCGCCTGCCCCGCATTCACAGGGTGGGTGAAAGGCTCTACCTTGCTGGCGCATCAGTTGCAGAAATAATGATTGATGGAACAAGCTATGGAAATGAGGAGGCTGATAATGTATTTCTCATCGGGATGAATTTTGATGGTGGGTTTGATTTCATCAACACATTTCCTGACTCGGCAGCTGTGGAACCACCTTATGTAGCAGGCATTACACATAATCAGCAAAATAACATTTACATCACAGGGAGTTTTTCCGGGTATCTTGACTGGGGGCCGTTTACAGCAACTTCATCAACTCCTACTACATTCATTGCCATGTTCAACAGTGATGGTAACATCCTTGAATTTGATAAGACTTCAAGCCCGGGATCCTCACAATCCAGGGGTTGGCCTATTACAGTGGATGGGGATAACAACCTGATTCTCGGCGGGCATTTTCAAAATACTTTGAACTATTCACCATGTGTAGGAGAACTCACAGTTCCAACATCAGATAGAAATCCCTATATCATGAAGATGGACAGTGCATTGCATTGTGAGTGGGTGGTTGTTGGAGATGGTGTGCAGGAATTCAGCACAACATACGGGCTTGTAACGGATGCAGAAAACAATATTTATGCATGCGGAAATTTTAATGACTCTATCAGCTTCAACGGAGTTGGCTTAACGGATGCTGAAGGAACTTTTTTTATTATTAAAATAGATACAGGCGGCACCGTACTTTGGGCAAAGGCTTACGGCGATAATGCAACAACAGGCCAGGCAGTATCTACACTTAATTTTGATGCAGCAGGTAACCTGTGGCTCACCGGGTGGCATGCAGCTGCTGCCGATTTTGGAAGCGTATCTTTTAGCGGAACCGGTGTTTTTGCTGTAAAATTAGATGCAGATGGAAACCCGTTAGAAGGTGTTTCAGGCGATGGCTTGTCTACCAGCTATCCATCAATTATTGATAACTCAGGGAATTTAATTATTGCCGGAGCAGCAGAAGGAGATGAGATAAATTTTGAAGGCGACGGATATGAGTATTCTACAAACTCATCTAAAGGATTTTTCATTTTAAGATATTATCTTGATTCTGATTCCTGCTCTGCAGATACAATTGATATTGC
>JBJXHH010000182.1:0-36325 GCA_046160675.1 Chitinophagales bacterium | reverse complement strand
GGCATATCCGCAACAAAGGCGCCATGAACTGCATCATAAGCAGCGAAACAACGGATGTTACAGAACTGCAAAAAAAACTTGCAGAAGTGCCAGATATGAATGGGTTGGAATTATCCAGCAAAGTATCTACTGAAAAAAGTTATTATGTTGGTGATCCTGATGCTGAAAAGAAAGTGATAGTGTATGACTTTGGAGTGAAAAAAAGTATTTTACAAAACATTGCTGACCGGGGATGTTATTTGAAAGTAGTGAATGCAAAAACTTCATTTGAAGATACGCTTGAATTTAAAGCTGATGGATTTTTCATCTCTAACGGGCCTGGCGATCCCGCAAGCATGGGTTACGCTGTTGAAACGGTGAAAAAGATTTTAAATGCAGATAAACCCTTGTTCGGCATTTGTCTCGGACAGCAGTTACTAGGTTTGGCAAATGGTATTTCCACCTATAAAATGCATCACGGACACAGGGGATGTAACCATCCGGTGAAAAATTTAGTTACAGGGTTGTGCGAGATCACAACACAGAATCATGGCTTCAGTGTGAAGGAAGAGGAATTAAAAAAATCACCCAACACAAAAATTACGCATATAAATTTAAATGATGATACCATTGAAGGGTTTAGATTGACAGATAAAAAAGCGTTCAGTGTGCAATATCACCCCGAAGCAACACCCGGTCCTCATGATGCAAGATATCTGTTTGATGAGTTTGTGAAAATGATGCAGTAGAATATTATTAATCCTAAATTAAATCTTTATATGAGTTTAATTCTCGACATTCATGCAAGACAAGTTCTTGATTCAAGGGGAAACCCGACAGTAGAAGCAGAAGTATTCACAGAGTTGGGCGCCATGGGAAGGGCTGCTGTTCCATCAGGAGCAAGCACGGGCGCCCATGAAGCCATGGAATTGCGGGATGGTGACGCTGATGTATATCTCGGCAAAGGAGTTTTGCAGGCAGTTCAGAATATCAACGAAACCATAGCTGATGAACTAAGCGGAATTGATGTTTTTAACCAGAATGAGATAGATACTATTATGCTGGAATTGGATGGAACTGAGAACAAAAGTAAACTCGGCGCCAATGCAATTCTTGCTGTTTCATTGGCTTGCGCAAAAGCAGCAGCTCATGAGTTGTCAATTCCTTTGTACAAATATGTAGGCGGAGTGAATGCAAATACACTCCCGGTTCCTCTTATGAATATATTGAATGGCGGGGCGCATGCTGATAATAAAATTGACTTTCAGGAATTTATGATCGTACCTATTGGCGGCGATAACTTTTCAGATGCACTGCGCATGGGGGTTGAGGTTTTTCATCACCTGAAATCCGTACTAAAGAAAAAAGGATATTCAACTAACGTTGGTGATGAAGGAGGATTTGCGCCTGAGATACAAAGCAATGAGGAGGCAATTGAGACAGTATTAAAAGCAATTGAAGATGCGGGATATATTCCCGGCGAAGACATAGTTATTGCATTAGATCCTGCAGCATCTGAGTTTTACGACGCAGAATTGAAACATTACATCTTCAAAAAATCCGATGAAAGAAAACTTTCTCCTGAAGAGATGGTGGAATTTTGGGTAAACTGGTGCAGAAAATATCCCATCGCAAGTATTGAAGACGGATTGGCGGAGGATGATTGGACCGGATGGAAAATGCTTACTGAAAAAATCGGAAACAAAGTACAGTTAGTAGGCGATGATCTTTTTGTAACCAATGTGAAACGCCTGAGTAAAGGTATCCGTGAGCATGTTGCCAACAGTATCCTTGTAAAAGTAAATCAGATAGGTTCTCTCACTGAAACCATTAATGCAGTTGACATGGCACACAGGGCAAAATATACTTCAGTGATGAGCCACCGCAGTGGCGAAACCGAAGACACAACCATTGCCGACTTAGCTGTTGCCTTAAACTGTGGGCAGATAAAAACCGGCTCAGCAAGCCGGAGCGACAGGATTGCAAAATACAATCAATTGTTACGTATTGAAGAAGAGCTTGGGGCATCAGCAAAATGGCTTGGAAATATTTATTTCAAGTAGGTATTTCACAAATCTCCACAATGAAAAGTTGATAAATCAACTTATAAAAACTTACCTGTTCAGGCATTTTTGAGCTGGAATCAACACAGCAGTGACAAAATATACTTTTCGTGTTGCAACCAATTATTGTATTTTAGCAACTTCAGAATATCACACAAACCCGGTAGAAATTTACACACCCTCCAAAAACTAATACACACCGGAGCCTTTAGCAAACCACACTTTTAGTATTTATTAACTCTTTAAACTTTAAAGTTAAATGAAGAAAGTGTACCCTCTCCTCAGCTTCCTTGTAACCACACTATTTCTTATTCCAACTGTATTTGCCAGCGGCGATGATTGTGATGCACATCCTACTGATGATGTAATGCATGATGAACATTGCGCTGTGATGGCATTAGTGCATGAAGATGATGCAACACACATAGCCGTAAATAACGGATCATGGTCTTCCAATTCAACATGGAATACCGGAAGTGTTCCGGGTTCCGGTGCCCGTGTTCTGATAGACAGCGGAGTAACAGTATCATATAGTATCCAGAGTGAAACGGAAATTTTCTGGATAAGAGTAAACGGTACTTTGAATTTTTCAACTACTGTAAGTACAAAACTGAAAGTAAATACTTTCATTGTTGATGCGATAGGTGTAGTTACTATTGGAACTGAAACCACTCCTGTATCTTCTGGCGTTACAGCAAAAATTGTATTTACAGATGAAGGCCCGATAGACTCTGAATGGGATCCGCATTTTTTCAGCAAGGGGCTTATCAGCCATGGAGGTCTTACAGTTTACGGCGCATCAAAAACTGCATACGGCACCATGAGTGCCGATCAGCTTGCCGGAGCAACATCTCTGAAACTTACCTTAGCTCCTTCTAATTGGGTAGCTGGTGATAAATTGGTAGCTGCCGGAACAAGCGCTCTTTGGATTGGTACAAATTCAATTAACACAAGATTTAGGGATGAGGAACTCACTTTTACTTCCCTCTCGGGGAAAAATGTGTTCTTTACAAATGATGATGCAGGGGGCGCAAGTACCTTATTATATGATCATAAAGCCCCTGCCGGATATAACTTTAAATTTCATGTAGCCAACCTGACAAGAAATGTAATTTTCGAAACAGAGAACTGGCAAACCATTCCGCTTTCCCAGCGGGCGCATATCATGCTTATGCACAATGCTAATCAAAATATAGCGTATGCATCCTTCATAGGCATGGGCAGAACAGATAAACTAAATTTTGCCTCTGACCCGATAGTGGATTCACTTGGCGTTTTATTGGGTGGAGACGAAAATCCAAGAGGAAGATATGCTTTGCATGTACATAGGGCTGGCACAAATCAAAACACTATTGACCCCGTGAACTTACAGGGATGTGTTGTACATGGAACGCCCGGCTGGGGCATTGTAAATCATTCGAGTAACGTAGTAGCAGATGAAAACATTGTGTACGATTTTGTTGGCGCTGCCTATGTTACCGAAGCAGGGAATGAGTTAGGGTCATTTATAAATAATCTTGCATTAAAAGGTACCGGAAATGATCTGTATGATCCTACCTCCCCGCAGTTTAGCAGGCCTCTGCGAACTGCGAATTTTGATCTTGGGTATGAAGGTGATGGTTTTTGGTTACATGGTGTGAATGTTGAATGTGAAGGGAATATTGCAGCATCCTGCATGGGAACAGGCTTTCACATATTTGCTGACGATGATGATTTCACTCTTGATGAGAAAGTAAAGGTTCCAGTTTCAACAATTCTGAACCCCGCAATTGCAGGCGGAGACGATTCAATTTATACTTATATACTTCCCTTGCGGAAGAATAACAACTCTGTAGTGTATAACACAGTTCAGGCAATGGCTTTCTGGACCTACATGTACAATGCTGATAACATAGGTGATTTTTCAGATGCAACGTATGCGTTGTATTCACATAATGAACTCAGTGAAGTTTCAAATTTCAAATTTTGGAATCTATTGGAGAAAGGATTAGATGTAACATATTCATCACAGGTATATTTTAAAAATGGTTACATTCTGGGAGACTTGGAAAATCATTTTGATGATGAAGACTGGGTTACCACTACCGAAGATGACGGACTTGCAGTTACAGCAAGTATTGTAAGCGGACAGTTTGTATTTGAAGATTGTACGGTTAAAGGATGGCGCAAGGCAATGGTGGCTTTCCGCACAGATTATTCAGTTTCGGGGGATGATGAAGAATATAATTACCGAACTTCAAAAATTGACGGCGGGGTGTATGAAAATAACTATTATAATCTTTATCCTGAAAAGGGTTTAGATTATGATTATACTCCGGATTTTTACGAATTTCCCAAGTACTTTGAAATAACCGATTCACCAGTTTTCACACCGCTTACTGCCAGTACTCCGCCTGTTGCAGACTTTACTTACATTTCAAAAGGCGGTACATCGGTACTTTTTGATGGGGTTTTATCAAGCGACCCTGACCCTCAAACCTCTGAAAGTGGAAACGGCATTGTGGCATATAGTTGGGATTTTGGCGATGGAAGCCAGGGTTATGGCAGAGATGTGATTCATCATTATACTTCAGCCGGTACTTATTCAGCAACACTTACAGTGTATGATTGCCAGGGGCAAACTAATACGATGACAAAAAACGTAGTAGTAAATGATGTAGCCTATAAAAATCATATCATCAGCCCCGGTTTTGAAACAAGTCCGTTACTCACTACTTCAAGTATAAACAGCACAGATGTATTTGTAAATGCGGGATGGTATAAGAACGATGAATGGTCTATAACAGATGGCAAGGCTAAAATTATAAAAAGCGTAAGCACAAATAAGCCGCTTCTGCAGGTTATTCAGAATGATTATGCTCTGCAGGGAACAGTTGATTTTTCTTTCCAATTAAAAAACCTGGGTGATGGCGCCGGTGGAAATAATATGCGGGTGGAAGTGATAGGTGTAAATGGAGAGTTTAAAAATGATGATATTTTCAATTTCAATGGTATTGCCAAATGGTTAAATAATGACACAGAATTCAGTAAAGCAATTCTGTTGAGTGAAGAATTCGGGCTGAGTGATTTCGACTGGACTACCTTCACACGGAACCTTAATTTTGGTAGTGGTTACAAGTTCATAGTAGTTACATTTTACTCTTACGGGCTTAAGACTTCACAGAGCGATGAGCAGGGAGTTGATAATGTGTGCCTGCCTTGTGTGTGCCAGGTGCCGGTTGATAATTTTGAATCACAACTTACCTCAACACATGTAAACCTCATCTGGGAAAACGTAGGAGCTTCCTCTTACGAAATACAGATAAAACCAAATGGCGGAAGCTGGACTACTTACTCAATAAACAATACTATAAAAGAATTTTCAGACCTTATACCCAATACTACTTATAACTGGAAAGTAAGGGCATATTGTGATGGTGCATGGACAACTTACTCAGCACTCAGAAAATTCATAACCCCTGTAAGCGGCAGCGAATGTACCTCTCCAACACAAACCTATGCAACACTAATTACCAGCAACTCTGCTACCCTCAGTTGGAACCAGGTTTCGGGAGCTATAAGCTACAAAGTGCAGTACCGCAAAAGCGGCACCTCCGCCTGGACAACAGTCAACACCACCATTCCTGTTATAACAGTTACCGGGCTCATTGCAAACTCTACTTACCAGTGGAAGGTTCGATCAGAATGCAGTGAAGGATGGAAGAATTATACAAACACTTACACATTTGTTACCCTGCCATTGAAAGAAGGTGAAGTGCCCGGCGATGAAACAGCCATCAACCTGTCAATCTATCCCAATCCTGCAAGTGATGCCATCACTATTGCCGTTGAAGGCTATGCAGGGAATGCCACCTTGCGCATAACTGACCTTACAGGAAGGATTATTCTTTCAAAAGAAATCAACCTCCAGCCAGGAATAACTGACCTGCAATTGAATATATCGAATATCCCGGCCGGGGCTTACATACTGGAAATTCGCTGCGCAAACGGAAGTTTGCAAAGCCAGAAGTTATTGATTGAGTAACCTCTTTCAATATTGATGTTGTGAAAAAGGCTGCTTATCATGCAGCCTTTTTTGTTGAGGCTAACTGTCCAGTTTTTTTTCTATGCACACTTTCTTCTGCCTTTGTTGCGTTATGAGTACTGTTATAGTAAATATTTTTGAGGATAGAAATGCTCACAGTAAAAAAAATAAGAGAACGCATCAAACGGTGGAACGTTCCGAAATTCTTCCGCAATAAATTCGTATTCACTTTCTTCATCTTCCTTGCCTGGATGTTGTTCTTCGATCAGAATAATTTTTTTGTACAACTGAACAGGTACACCAGCCTCCACAGGGCGCAGAGGCAAAAAGAATTTTACGACACAGAAACAAAACATTTGCAGCAACAACTCCATCAGCTTACCAGCAACCCCGCCGCCATCGAAAAATTCGCCCGGGAGAAATACTACATGAAAAAACCCAACGAAGATGTGTTTGTGATTGTGAAGAAATAGCAAACATGCTATAGCTGAACAAGAAAAAAATAATTTAGGCACTTGGGTTAACCTTCTTCTGTTCGCCTGTTCCCGCTTTCCGTTACAAGTCCGCCGCAAAGACAAGGCACAGAAGCCTCTGCGGGCTTTCCACTGCAATTGGGTGCAAAAACCTCCTTAGTTTTTTGTCGCATTTTTCCCTATATAAAGGGGTTAAGTGGATGACTTTCTTCCCCCTTATCAAGAGATTAAGGGATACCAGTTCCCCCTTATAAAGGGGGTTAGGGGGATGCCTTTTATTCAATCACCACCTTCTTCACCAGCACCCGCTTGTGCGCATCTATCATTTTTACAAAATAAAAACCCGGCGGGTAGTTTTCTGTTTTTATGTAGAGGGAACTTGAACCTTTTGCGGCTTTTGTTTTTTGTAGTATCTGCCCAGCAGTATTCAGTATGTGAACATCTATATCTTCTGTAAATACCTCCCCGCTTTGCAGCACAAAATAATCATGTGCAGGGTTAGGGAATAAAACTACTTCATCATTAAACGGCAATTCAAACACAGCATCATCTAAAGTATCACAACCGGGAGTTAAGCAACCCATGCTGTCAAGTTTTAATACCCAGAAGTTTTGAGTGTCTTCAATGATATCGCTATATGCGCCACCCGCCAGAATAAACCCACTATCAGAGGTTAATGCAACATCAAGTATCCGGTTTTCACCATAAGGGTCTCCATTAGATGTGTATGCCCTCTCCCAATACGGGTCACCTTCTGCATTTATTTTACTTACAAAACCCTTGTAAGAACCTATGGGGTTTGTTGCATATTGGCCCGCTATAATCATATCACCATTTGGCAGTTCCTCGTGAAGAAAAATTTGTAAACCGAAATCATATAAAGTATCTAAATCCCAACTTGAATAATATTTCCATAAAAATTCTCCTACATTGTTTGCCCTGTAAATGTATGTTATATAAGGATTATCAGGATAGTCAACTGCAGCACCTATAATTCCTCCTCCAATTGATTTCATGCCAAACGCTGTACATTCTCCTTCAAAAAACTCTTCAAATAATACATTGCCTGACGAGTCAATCGTGCGCCATTTAAACCCCAAAGGTTCGCATGAACCAAAATAAGTTAATAATGTAAGTGTATCTTCAATAAGTTTTATTATACTTGAAGTCCCCTCATTTGAAACCCCAAAAAACTCCTGCCAGATTATATCTCCTGTTGCATTTGTTTTCATCAATGTTGTGGGGTAATCTTCGTCATACATATTAATGAGTAAATTTCCATCACTATATTGTTGAACAGCTTCGCCAAACTGAAAACTCTCAGTTTCATAGATACGAAAAAACAAAGTATCTCCTGTTTCCGGAACAAACTTTACTAAGAAGACATCTGCATCAAAATCATCATTATACTGTATGCCTGAACTCAATACGAGATTTCCGTCAAAAGTTTGAATACATTCATTTCCGGAATAAATAGATATCATGCTATCGCCTAAAAACCGCTTCCAAACAACATCTCCTGCTTCATTGATTTTGCAATATTTGAATTTTTCATCAAAATAATTCCCAGCCTCATATCCCCATCCATTTCCCGTTAGAACATAACCCTCTTCAACTACTACCACAGATGAACTGAATTCATTCCCATTCGCAAAATCAATCGTTTTATTAAATGTTATTTGCGATAACAGGTTACTATATGTAAATGAAAAAAGAGCAGATACAAAATATCTGCTCAACAAATTTAATCTCATCTTATTCTTTTATTACTTTTTCAGTTGTAAGTAGAAAACCGGTTTCCCTGACTTTAACAAGGTAAAAACCGTATGGCAAATTTTTAAGATTTATCACATTAACATCATTCGTTAATGTATTTTTCAACATGCGTTGCCCTGTAAGCGAATAGAGTTCAAATGTATAATCTTCCCCTGCTGACTTGTTTGTAAGTTCAATGAAAAGTTCATTGCCTGCAGGGTTGGGGTAGATGGAAACAAAAGTTTCATTTGCAGCTAACCTGTACTTTTCGTCTTCCTCTTCAGGGTCAAACACTTCTTCATAATCTTCTCCTGTTACAAATTCAAGGATATTTTCTGCAGCTACTCCCGAAAGGCTTTGTTTCCCTGCAACGTTTTGCAGGCTTTTTATTTCCTCCTCTTTTAAGGTGAGGATATTTCTGCCGTCAGAATACATAGCAAGAAGCACAGAATATAAAGCTGTAAAATCAGCGCCTGCAACATCGCCTGTACTTACAGCAGGTAATGCTTCTTTTGCCTGTTCATAGTTTCTTGCCGTTGTATGCACTTCTACTATCCTTTGTTTTGCCCAGCTTACGTCATCTTCATTTTCAAGTACAGCAATTGCCGCCTCTGCATTTCCTTCCTGTACATAAACATTTACTAAATCTTCCAGTAACATTTCTTTTTCTTCTTGTAAGTAAGCAAGGTCTTCTGAAGTAGCGGCATCTATTCCTTCTGCATTGAATGCAGCTTCTAAATTTTCTATTGCGATTTTCAGGTTTTCCAACTCAGCTTCCATTGCTGCACCTGAACCGCCTCCCGCCATCATGAATCCACCACCACCTCCGCCGGGTAATTGTGAAGGGCAGGGGTCAATTTCACTTTCAGCAGGATTCTCCCCGCAATCATAAAGAGTTATAAAAGTTGTTCCTGTAGTATAACACTGAGGAGTGTAGGGAGTACCTGTGTGATGCTTATATTTTAACTCAGGATGCCCGGAAAATATTTTAAAATCCCCTTCTGTGCCATAACAATCATGACTGAAGATGTTACCGGCAGGTGCCCGCATTTTATCTTCATCGCTCCAACCCCCTCCTGTCAAACATTTCCCCTGTGTTCCCAAAAGTCCCGTATTTGTTACATAAAAATCATGACGTCTGATTATCTGACTGGTAGTGTTGCATTTTAACTGGAGTTTTGAGTTATTGGTCTGCACTCTTATGCCAGCTTCAAGCTCAACAAAGAAATTTCTGTAAATCTCAGTTACAGCGTTGGAGTTATTTGCTGCATAAATTCCTGCATTGTAGGGGGCGTTTTCGTCATATGCCCCCCATGTTGTAAAGTCGTTGTTTTCAACCTGGTAGTTTTCGCAGCCTTCAAGATAAATACCATAGCAATTAAATGAAGAAGCATCAAGTACTTCAAAGTTATTATTGATAATGAGTGAATTTTTTACGCCGGATAAAAGGATGCCCCTGCTGGATTGCAAAAAATCAACCCCATTCACTTCTATGTCTCTCGGCAGATACACTGTGTTAGCAGCATGAATACCCCTTGAAAAGTTTCCTTCAAAACTGCTTGCAATAGGTAAGCCTGCAGGGCAGGGGTCAGGGGGCAAAGGGCAGGGGATATTTGCAACTTTATATGTTGCATCTATACTGTAAATACCTCGTTCGTTTGCCCATGCGCATGGCTTGGTATTCTTAAACTTACAGCCTAAATAATCAACTCCATGCACATTCCACATGGTTACATGATACTGAAATGCTTCACTGCATATATAGTCATCATTCACATCGAAAGTGCAATTATTGAACTCACACATATTGTCATCAGAGCCAATTATATTGTTATAATTGTAAGCCATAAATTCTACACTGCGTTTATTGTTTATGAAATTGCTGCCTACTGCAAGCACCACCCCGCCGTAATATGCCGTGTTATAATAATCATCGTACCTGCTGGTTGTAATACCGTTGCGAGCATATTCTATAGTTGCGCCATTGTGTATGAATACAACGCCATGCGAGCCCGATGTCATGGGATGTGTGCCGTAAATGATTTCATTTCTTGTTGGGTGTGCTACTAAATTTCCTGCTCCGTAAACTTCTATGCCCTGCCAGAGTTCTCCGCAATTTGAAGTAATAGTGCCGCCATCAATGACTAACCTTGCGCCTCTTTCTACTATAATTTTTGCATCATTCGGCATACCCACCTCACACTGGATTGTGAGTGTAGTTCCGGTTTTAACAATCACATTACCTTTCATGAATCTTCTGCACTGCCAATAGATATTCTCACCGGCATCATCTATCATCAGATCAGGGTCAACTATTTCACAATAATCTTTCTCAACATAATTCTGAGCTATAATTCCATTAATAACTTGGTACTGTGCCCTACCAATTTGACAAGGGGTAAAGGCTGTTTGCCATGCGTTGTAATCCATCACATTATTTGAAATATTATTTGGGTCATTACAAGGTGGTGAAGTTGATAGAGACCAACACCCTACATGATCAGGTGTATCACCGCAAAAATCATTATCAGCAGCTGAATCCCAGGCATGGCGAAGATTTAAATCATGTCCTATTTCATGATTTAATACTTTAGAATATCCATCAACCGGAAACTCACCTGAGAGGTAATTATACCAGCAATTTTGAAAAATCACAAAAGGTACTCCTAACGTTCCGTAAGGAGGGAAGCTAGCATATCCTGACATGGGTTTATAAGTGCTGTTATTTTCCTGAATAAAAATATTTAATACATTATTTATATTAACTCCATAGCCATTGGTGGTTCAGGAACCAAAAAACTATGAGAACTACCCAATATAAAATAATATTTACAATCATCCCGGTGAAAATAGATACCATCATCACCTAAAATAGATGGATCACCATCACCCGCAAGTTTATATCTGTACCTAATTTGAAGCACGGGTGTAGTGTTTCCCAAAGGAAGAAACATCGCTTCATTATTTTCTAAATGAGAGTTTGCTAATTCAATAAGGTCATTTGCATAATTATAACCTGTATAAGATGTCTCAGGTGTTGGATATTTACCATCATTTATTTCCGTGAAATTCCCTGGATTATCAGGATCTTCCAAAAGCATAAAATGCACATTCACATAAATATAATAAATGGGTATATGCTCCGGATATGTTTCTGAAGTTGCATAATTAATTGTAAGATCACAATCTGTTTGCGATCTGCACATACTGGTGATTAATACAGCGATTAAAAATGAAAAAATAATGGGTTTCATAACTCTTAGGTTTTATGGTTATTTAAATACTGCCCTGTAGTTTAAGTTAGATTTTTATAAATGCGGAATAAAATATTTTATTTTCCACTTCGATTTTTAAAAAGTACATTCCGATCGGGAGAAATGAAACATCCAATATCGCTTCCTTAACAAGCAATGATTGTATATTCATGATCTGTCCAGTTTGATTTATAACGCTCACTTTGTTCCATATATGCGATGAGTGAATATTGATAAAAGATTCTGCCGGGTTAGGAAATATATGAAATTGATTGGAGGATTCTTCAAGAGCTAACCTGTAATCGCAGTCATAACTCACAAATGAAATTAAGCCTATGCTATCATCCTCATAACAACGCAAACCTGATGGAAATTTTAACTCTGTTGCACATCCTGAAGATAGAGGGAACATATATCCGTTTAATTTTCCGAATATCTCATACACACTTCCATGAAAAGTCCATATGTCAGCCTGAAACGAATTTACTTCATGAAAAACTATTTTCTTCAAATCAAATCCTGCAATATTTTCAATATATACAGAATCAACCTGCACATAATCGCCAGAATCATCTTCACAAACAAAAGGATATTGTATATAATCGCCCGGGTAAATATCCCAGGTATCATCTACCGATGCTCCAAAATTATACAGTATATGAAAGTTGGTATCTGCGGGAGGTAATTCCGGCCAACCGTAAAAGGTATCAACCGCATAAAAAACGGTATCACCATTGATATAAATAAAAGTTCTTGCTATGGAATCTTCATATGTGTTATAAACGATCTTACTTATAATTTCTCTACAATTCTTTCCCATATAAACTGTGTCCTTTATGGATTCTATGTAATAATAGGAATCTAAATCATAATAACTATACCACCACTTAGCCCCCACCGGAGCAAACTCATTCGTCTGCCCGCACACATCCTGTCCAATAAAAACCAGCGAAGAAGAAAGGAGAATAGATAAACGTATTTTCATAATCAAGAAGTATTGCTTATTAAATGTACTAACATTATTTGAGAATAACAAATATTTTGTTTCTTCTTTTGCTTGTAAATTTTCTACTTCTGGTGAGTTTCAGAATAAACTCCCTTACCCTGCTTTAGTCTTGCAAACTGCTTTCCTTTAGCCACAGTGTCTTAGTGTGAAAATCCTGCCTACTGCCAAATTTTCCCCTTACCTTTGTACAAAAAATTTATAATGGCAGAGAATAAAGAAAAACAGAGTAACCAACTGAACATTGAACTGAATGAAGATATTGCCGAAGGCATTTATAGTAACCTCGCTATCATCACACATTCCAGCAGCGAATTTGTGCTGGATTTTATCCGGGTGATGCCCGGCATCCCGAAAGCAAAAGTGAAAAGCCGCATTGTAATGACTCCCCAGCATGCAAAACGACTCCTAAGGGCATTGGGAGATAATCTCTCAAAATTTGAATCGGCACATGGTGACATTGTTGACGGCGAAGGGTTCCCGGGCATTCCAATGAACTTTGGGCCCACGGCTAAAGCATAAGTTTTTGAAAGAACATCTTGCGGCAAAACATTCATATCAGCATAGTAAGCCCGGTTTTTTGCGGGGAAATGCTGGTGGATATTCTAGCCCAAAGAGTGAAAAACACAGTTGAGAAAATCACTGCAAAGTATGAACTCATTTTAGTGGATGATGGAAGCCCTGATCTTTCCTGGAAAAAAATTCAAACACTCTGCACCGGTGATAAAAAAATAAAAGGCATCCGCCTGCAAAAAAACTACGGGCAGCATGCAGCAATAAAAGCAGGGTTAGATCATGCAAGCGGCGATTGGATAGTAGTAATGGATTGCGACCTGCAGGATGTTCCTGAAAGTATAACTGATCTTTATACAGAGGCACAAAAAGGTTTTGATGCTGTGTTTGCTTTGCGAAGAAAAACGTTTGAGCCTCCCCTTAAAAAAATGTATTCCTTCCTGTTTTATAAAAAATTACAAATTCTTTCCGGCGTCCAACTGCAAGCAAACATTGCAAACTTTGGCATTTACAGCAAAGCAATGATTGAAGAAATAAAAACAACTGAGTATAAATTTTTTTTCTTCCCGCTTGCCGTGAGAAAAATTGCAAAGCATGCTTCAACTATTGAATCAGAACATGCAAAGCGCCCTGCTGGAAAAACATCGTACTCATTTTTAAAAGCATTGCGGCTCGGCATAAAAGTTATTTTTGCAAACAGTGTGTTTTCTTTTGCTGTGAAAAAGAAAAAAGAAATGTATCACATCGCTGAAATTTTGAATGATACCTTTTAACAAACCGGCAATAGTTGGCAACGAAATGCTGTACATACAGCAGGCAGTTGATCTCGGGAAACTTTCCGGCAACGGGCATTTTACGCAATTGTGCAATACATTTTTTGCAGAAAAATACCAGTTCAAAAAAACATTCCTAACAAACTCCTGTACTGATGCGCTGGAAATGGCTGCCCTGCTTTGTAACCTGCAGCCGGGCGATGAAGTCATCATTCCATCTTTCACTTTTCCTTCCTGCGCCAATGCGTTTTTACTGAGAGGGGCGAAAATAGTTTTTGCAGATTGTGAAACAGATGTTCCGAACATTGATGTACAGGAAATTGAAAAACTCATCACACAAAAAACAAAAGCTATCCTTGTTGTACATTATGCTGGCATAGCCTGTAACATGAAAGCAATCACTCAACTTGCAAAAAAACACAACCTGTTTTTAATAGAAGATTGTGCACACAGCGTAAATAGTTTTTATGAGGGAAAACCCCTCGGCAGCTTCGGGCATTTTGCAGCCTTTAGTTTTCATGAAACAAAAAATATTCAATGTGGTGAAGGGGGTATGCTGGTGGTGAATGATGAAAGATTTTTCGAAAGAGCCGAAATACTCTGGGAGAAAGGAACGAACCGGGTTGCTTTTGCGGAAAAAAAGATTTCAAAATATAACTGGATAGATGTCGGCTCATCATTTCTCATGAGTGAACTGCAGGCAGCTTATTTGTTTGCACAACTTGAAAAGCTGGAAGAAATTCAGCAAATACGTATTCAGCTTTGGGAAACTTATAACCAACAATTAAAACCCGGCGAAGAAAAAGGGTTTTTCAAGCTTCCCTCCACCACACCAACCACAGGAAACAATGCTCATATTTTTTACCTGCTTTGCAGGAATATGCAGGAGAGGGATAGCCTTTTGAAGCATCTTGAGGAAAATAGTATCATGGCCGTGTTTCACTATTTGCCCCTACATCAGTCGCCTTTTTATACGGAACTATTCCCGTCGATTCATTTACATAATACTGAAAATTTCTCACAAACCATGCTGCGGTTGCCTTTATATCAGGCGTTGGAAGTATTAGATGTTGATAAAATATGTACACAGGTCTTAACGTTTTACAACTGATTGAATATTAAATCTATCTGACAAGTCACAAAAGAATTTGCATTTGTTAAATAAAACCAGCATTTTCGTCACACCTTTGCAGAAGTAACTATGCGCACCACAAACAAAAACCGGTTTTTTGCAGCGTTTGTAATCTTTTTGATCTCTTCATCAGTTCAGTCTCAAACTGTATCCAGGTCAAGGGAATTTGGTATCAATATCGGGTTTTCCTCCTTCTTGGGCGACCTTGGGGGTACAGATGATATAGGCCGACCCTTCTTTTGGGATGTTGATCCACAAGTAACCAGGCCTGCATTAGGAGCTATCTTCAGGCAGGAAATAAGGCCGCATTTGGCTATACGCTTAAATGCCTATTATAGCGAATTAAGAGGTGCTGACTCCCTTAGTGACAATGAGTTTCGTAGTTACAGAAACCTGTCTTTTAAATCACCCATCTTAGAAGCATCAGCAATGGCTGAATACAGCCTTACCCGTTATGTAGGACCTTTCAAAAAAAGGTTCAATCCATACATTTACGGAGGTATTGGAGCGTTTTGGTTTAACCCCCAAGGATACTATGATGGTCAATGGCATGAATTACAACCACTTGGAACAGAAGGGCAGGGGCTTCCGGAATACCCTTACCTGGAAAAATACAGCAGGGTTGCAATGTGTTACCCGGTAGGGGGAGGTTTCAGATATCTTATGTCGAATAACTGGGTGCTCGGGTTTGAAATGGCTGTGAGGTATACAAATACTGATTATCTTGATGATGTGAGCGGATATTATGCAAACCCTGATTACTATTATGCTCACTATGATGCTGAAACAGCTGCTCTTGCTGAGGCCTTGTCTGACCGCAGCGATGGTTCAAGGCTTGATCTTGTAAATCCTTACAGTACATACGATAACGGCCGTGGAGACCCAACTGATTATGATACTTATGTATTCGGGGGAATTTTCACTTTAACTTACCAGGTAGAAGTGAAGAAGAAACCCAAGATTGGCAAATGTTTCTTTAGCTGGAACAAGCCTGAATAATATTGTACCCCAGTCATCAGTTTCACCAATTTATTCTTTCATACCCTCATTCCAGATTTTCCAGGCGTATTCAGCTTGCAATTGCAGCATTTCCAATCCGCTTTTAATAAGTGCCCCTTGTTGTTTTGCTTTTTGAAGAAAGACAGTTTCCTCAGGATTGTAAACAAGATCAAAACACAAATGCTGTTTTGAAATGAACTGATAAGGTATGAATGGATAAGTTGCTACTTCAGGGTACATGCCAAGTGGGGAAGTGTTTATGATGATAAAATTTTCATTCATGTGGGTTTTATCCAACACATCATAACTTAAACAATTTCCTTTCTTGCTTCTCGAGACAAAAGTGTAGTTGATGTTTAATTGTTTTAATGCATAGGCCACAGCTTTTGATGAACCTCCGGTACCCAGTATCAATGCTTTTGTATGATGTTTTTGCAAATGTGGTTTTAGTGAATCCCGGAAACCGAGCCAATCTGTATTATAGCCGGTTTTTTCGATGCCTGCTATTTTTATGCAGTTCACTGCTCCTATTTGTTGTGTTGCAGTGTCAAGATCATCAAGAAAATTGATGATGCTTTCTTTGTAGGGAATAGTTACATTCAGTCCATTCAAATTTTTTTCCACTTCAAACAAAAGCCTCACATCTTCTATATTTTCAAGCGGGTAGAGTTCGTAAACAGAATCTTCAATTTCTTCCCGTTCAAATTTTTCAGTAAAATATTTTTTTGAGAAAGAATGCCCAAGGGGGTAGCCTATAAGCCCGAACTTTCTCATATTTAAATGATCTTGTGTTTTTTGTTTGCCATACGTTCGAGAGAATAAATGAGAACAAAACCGAACAAAGCAAGCAGGATACTGTAAAACAAGTAGTTTGGTTCGCCGGTTATTTCAGTATAAACCTGTGGAGACACATTTGCTTCTTTTAATATTTTTTCTTCGCCGTCAATCACTTTTGTTTCCAATATTTTTTTCCATGGCCATACTTTGTTTAATGACCCGAACATAAAGCCGGTAAGCAAAGCAACCGTAGCATTGTGATACTTTTTTAATAACCAGCTCAAAACATGCGAAAAACTTGTAAGGCCGATAAAACATCCTGCAATGAATGTAAGGATAATGCTTACTTTCAATTCGTTTAAAGCGGTAAGTATGTATTCATACTTTCCCATCAGCAGCAAAATGAAACTTCCCGAGATACCCGGTAATATCATAGCACAAATGGCAATAACACCGGATATGAATATGAACCAAAGTTCTACGGGAGTTTGTGAGGGTGTTGCAATTGTGATGTAATAAGCAATGCCTGTACCGATTATTGCAGAAACGATAACATCCCAACTCCATTTTTTGATGGTAGACGCAACAAACACAGCAGAAGCTACAACAAGCCCGAAAAAGAAACTCCAGATAAGGCTGGGGTAATGTTCTAATAAATATAAAATGAGTTTTGAAAGAGAAACAATACTTAAAGCAATACCTGCAACAAGAAATAGGAGAAACCATCCGTTTATGTGTTTCCAGAATGCAACAAAACCCTCTTTGAAAAGAATTTTCACTGCTTTCAGGTTAAATGACTTCAGCGAATCAAGCAACTCTTGATAAATACCTGAAATAAAAGCGATAGTTCCACCCGACACACCCGGTACAACATCAGCAGCGCCCATAGCAATACCCTTAAGTGTGAGCGGAAAATATTTTTTCAGTAAACTCATTATATTAGATTAGCTATTTAAAAAATGATGAAACGTATCACCCCGCAAACCCAAACGCAAAGTTTCCAGCGGGATCACTTCGTTTGGGGGAATGTTACCGAGGTTCACATTAGCCCCGAGAAGTTTTATAAAAAAAACTTGCTGGCTCTTTAATGGGGCTTCCCAAATTATTTTATCTCCGTCAACTTTATACAAAATTTCATCAATCAGATCGTTTCTAACTTCGCCTTTTTCCCTGTATATACCTACTGTACCGCTTTCTCTTGCTTCAGCAATTACTTTGAAAGAACCTGCAGAAATTTCTTTTTGCATGAGTTCTATCCATACATGAGGCGCAAGTGTTTTCTTTTCATCTTTACTGCCTACTTCACTCAATACAGTAACATAGTTTGAAAGTTTGCGTATGTATTCGCATTTTTCATCATGATCCAGTTCAATACTCCCATCACTTACTTCGGCATATTCCATTTTATACTTTTGTATCAACTTTATATAATCATCAAATTTTTTCCGGATGATAAAAGCTTCAAGCAGGGTGCCGCCAAAATACACCGGTATGCTCGCTCCTTTGTATACTGAAAGTTTTTTTTCGAGGTCAGGTGTTACAAAAGCAGTTCCGAATCCGAGTTTCACCAGGTCTATGTAAGGTTCCCCTACACTCAGCATATTTTCAACCTCTCGCACACTCAATCCCTTATCCATCACCATTGTAATTCCGCTGTTACGGGGTTTCTTACTGCGTTCAGGGATTTGTTCTAGTTCAAAATTCATCAGGTGTTTATGTTGCGGCAAAGATATAAGGTTTTTGCTCTGGAGGGGGACCGGGCTTTTTGATTGTTGGTATTTTTGCTTTTCAAGTGAACGATATGATAGATTTTTTAAGTGGGGAATATTGGAATAACAGGTACAGGGATGCAAGCACAGGGTGGGACCTAGGTGAGGTTTCGCCACCTCTCAAAGCGTATATCGATCACCTGACAAATAAAAATTTGAAAATACTGATTCCCGGAGGCGGTAACAGTTATGAAGCAGATTATCTTGTACAAAAGGGATTTACTGATATTACAGTAATAGACATTGCAGAAACACCGGTAGAAAAACTAAAACTTCAGTTTGGGGGGAATCATTCAATCAGAATATTACAGGACGATTTTTTTACACATACTGATACTTATGACCTGATATTGGAACAAACTTTTTTCTGCGCCTTGGATCCTTCTTTGAGGGATCAGTATGCAACACATATGCATGAATTACTTAATAAAGATGGAATTCTTGCAGGTGTTTTATTTAAAACCGTCTTTGATAATCCCGGGCCGCCCTTTGGAGGTACACCTGAAGAATACAGGGGTTTGTTTGAAAAATACTTTGATTTGAAAATTTTTGCTGATTGTTACAATTCTGTTGCACCAAGATTGGGAAATGAAATTTTTATAACTTTAATAAGGAAGTAGTTACTTGTTGTACAACTCCACTAGCTGCCTCACTTTCTGATGATGGTAAAAATTTTCATCAATATCCAGCAGAATAGTATGCCTGGCAAAATCTTTTATTAAAGCATTTTCGAGAGCTATCATTGCTTGCCGCTCTTTACCCATTTTGAAGAGTATCATACTTTCTAAATACTGGAATTCAGCAAAATTTCCGCATCGTAAGCCAGCTTCAGCACAAACTTCTAATGCCTCATCATATTCAGTATTTTCATACAAGGCCTGGATCAATTCAATCCAGTAAGTAAGCACATCAGTACGGCTATACACCAGTGCATACATGTAGGTGGTAGCTTCTTGTGTGTTTTCGAGAATTCTATGTACAGAAATAATTGTTGCCAGGTAATCTTCATTCTGTTCATCAAGTTTCAGGGCTTTTTTATAATTTACTAAAGCAGCATCATACCGTTCTTCTACTCTATATGTTTCGCCTATCCTGTAGAATGCACTGTCGTAATAGGGATCAGTTCTTATGGCTTTCCTGTAATGGAACCTGGCATTCTTATAATCTTCAAGTCTTTCATAACAAACCCCAATCTTATAACTGTAGTCATCAAATTCAGGAGCATGCTCTTGTGCAATCCTAAGCATTTCAATAGTTTTCTTCATGTCATCCATCCTGAAATATACATCTGCAGTTTCCCTGTACACATATTCAAATTCATCATTTACTGCAATGCAATACTCAAAAGCTTCCAATGCTTTTTCAAAAAGGTTTACACCGGCATAAGCTCTGCCCAGGTTGTACCAAGCCATCCAGTTGTAAGGATTCTTTTCTAACAGTTTTTTATGCAGAGTAGCACTTTGTTCATATTGCTCCGTCATATCAACAAGATGTGCAGCATCTTCCAATATTTGCATATTTTCCGGATTGCTTTCTATTGCAGCAAATAAAACTTCAAGGGCTTTCGGATAGTTTTCCATCAGTTCATATACATGGCTCATCTCAGCATAAACAAATCCTTTTTCAGTTTCGTCTGTAAGTGCCTCGGCTTCCAATAGAACTGAAAGAGCTTCCTGGAGTTTATTTGTTTCTATAAAAATATCTGCCCGTACAAGATAGATGTCAATCTCATTTTTATCAAAGAGGGCGGCTTTATCTAACCAGGCATGTGCATCAGCATATTTCTTTTTGTGAAGAAACATTTCAGCTTTACGAATGATGAAATCTGAAGAATAGGGATTTTGAGATAGTGCATAATCTATCGCTTTTTCAAGCTTAAACATTTCCATCCGCATCTCATAATATTCCATGATACGCTGTAAGGCATCTTCATCAAGGAAAACCGATTCTTCTTTTTCTATACTTTTTTCAAATTGTTCAATCAATTCGGTCAGATCTGCGCTTTCCTGGAAACTGTCATCAAAATCATTTTGAAACATAATGCAAATTTAAGGGTTTTACAATGCTTCGTCGTTTATGTTGTTTTACTTGGACTCTTACATTTATCTTTGCAAACATCAAAAATCAGGCTATGCTCAGAGTGCTTCTTTTTACGTTCGTTTTTGTGTTAACGAATCTCTTACTTTTTCCTATCGCCAGTGCACAAGGTTATTGGCAACAAAATGTTGATTATGTGATAAATGTATCATTAGACGATGTGAAACATGAATTGGATGCTGATATTACAATGCAATACACAAACAATTCCCCAGATGAGTTGAATTTTATTTATATACACTTGTGGCCCAACGCATATAAGAACAACTCTACAGCTTTTGCAAAACAGGAGATTGAGAACAGAAGTATTGATTTTTATGCGGCAAAACCCGATGAGCGAGGATATATAGATGGATTGGATTTCAAGGTAAATGGTAATCCAGTTCAATTGGAATATGATCAGCAAAATATTGATATAGCGAAACTTCCGTTGGATCAACCTTTAAAAAGCGGCGGGAAAATCACCATTACTACTCCTTTTCGGGTAAAAATCCCTTCATCAGATTTTTCAAGACTGGGGCATAGTGAAAATGCATATCAGATCACACAATGGTATCCTAAGCCTGCAGTGTACGATAAGAATGGTTGGCACCCAATGCCCTACCTGAACCAGGGAGAATTTTATTCAGAGTTTGGAAACTTTATTGTGAATATTACCTTGCCCGCAAACTATGTTGTAGCAGCAAGCGGCGACCTGCAAACACAAAGCGAAATTGAGTTTTTAGATAAGCTGGCTGAGAAAACCCGAATCATGTCTACCGATAAAAAAGATCTTAGCTTTCCACCTTCTTCTTCAGAAACAAAAACTATTCAATACAAACTGGAAAACACACATGACTTTGCATGGTTTGCTGATAAACGATTTCATGTATTAAGCGGAGAGGTAAAAATGCCGTACTCCGAAAAAGTTGTGAAAACATATGCATACTTCACTGACCTGGAAGCAAATCTTTGGATGAAAAGCATTGAATACCTTAATCGTGCTGTTTTAAATTATTCTGACTGGGTAGGGGAATACCAGTGGAATGTTTGCCAGGCACTGGAAGGGGCACTGAGTGCAGGATCAGGTATGGAATATCCTACAATTACAATTATTGGAAATAGCGGAACGGGGTTATTACTGGATGAAGTGATCACACATGAAGTTGGGCATAACTGGTTCTATGGTATGTTCGGATTTAATGAAAGGGAATTTCCCTGGATGGATGAAGGAATCAATTCATACTATGAGCACAGGTACATGGAAAAGTATTATCCCGGCAAAACTTTGGAATCTGTGTTAGGAGGTTTTCCTGTTCCGCAAGAAGTGTTAGATGCTTACACTCTGTCAGAAGCTACTTCTCTCCTGAACGGGGCGATGGAAAAAACAAATCAGTCACAAGCAAATGCACTACCGGCAACCGAGTTTTCAAGTTTTAATTATGGAGCGGTTGTATATATGAAAACCGCATATTACATGAAATACCTTGCAGCTTTCCTGGGGCAAAATAATTTCGACAGGGCTATGGGAATGTTTTTCAAAGAATGGAAAATGAAACACCCCTATCCGGAAGATCTCCAAAAAACATTTGAAGAAGAAACAGGCGAAAAACTGGATTGGTTTTTTAACGGCATACTGAAAGAAGACAGAAGCCTGGATTATAAAATAAGCGATATACAGGTGGGCATTACATCAATAGTAGTTCGTGTAACCAATAAGACTGATTTGGTAGCGCCTTTTCCCATCTCACAAATGATAGGTGACAGCATTGTGAGAACTGACTGGCAAAGGGGCTTTACCGGAACGCAAGCTATTTACCTGAGCAAGAAAAAAGCCGATAACATAACACATGTAAAAATTGATGCAAATGGAATAATACCTGAATATGAAAAAGAAAACAATACAGTAAAAACAACAGGAATTTTCAGGAGCCTTGAACCACTCCAGGTAAAATTTTTGACAAATATTTTTGATAATCCTGATCGAACAAGCATATATTATTCACCGATTTTGGGAGGAAATGCAAATGACGGTTTTATGCTCGGGCTTGCATTATACAATTCAACATTCCCTATGCCCAAACTGGAATATGTGTTTGCGCCCATGTATGCATTCGGGTCAAAAAACGTAAGTGGGCAAGGCAGTGTCGGCTTGAACATTTATCCGTCGAATGGATTTGCCAGTCGCTGGCGTATCAGTTCCTCCCTTTTTAATTATACTTATTATGAGAAACTGGAAACTGACAGCGCTGAACTTTCTTCATCTGAATTTTATGATTACACAAAAATTGAAAATAAATTGCAGTTTGATATCAGGAGAAAAAGCTTGAGGACCTCTCCCCTCCAAACAGTAACATTAAGAAATTTGCTGATAGATGAAGAAGATGAAATTGTTCTGAGTGATTCAAACAACCTGGACTTTAACATGTATAATGAAATCAGGTATGACATAACACAGAAACGGATTTTATTCCCCTGGTCAGCAAATGTAACCGGCTTATTGGGCGATGGTTTTACAAGAGTAAGTGCGGAGGGAAATTTCCTGGTAAACTATCCCAAAAGTAAAAAAGGGATAACTGTTCGTTTGTTTGCCGGTATTTTCCTGGGTGAAACCGAAGGGAACGAAAGGTATTCTTTTACTGTCGGCGGCCCTAATGGGTTTGAAGATTTTTTATACGATGAAATTTTCTTCGGCAGAAATCAATATCAAAGCTATTACGACAACCAGCTCATGAAGAGGGACGGGTTTATGAAAGTGAATGCCGGAAACGCAACAGATTATTTACTTGCCGCAAACCTTGAGTTTGCAATCCCGAGGACACCTTTTGCATTATTTGGTGATGTTGCTTTAAATCCTTCAGCTGTTTCTGATGACGAAAAAACGATTTATGATGCGGGAGTTATGGTAAGCCTGGCAAACGATGTCTTTGAAGTTTATTATACAATAATAAAAAGCGATTTTCTTGAAACTGAAGCTGAAATATTTGGCGACCAGCTTACCTTCATGATCAACCTGAATAAAATCAACCCTTTTGAAGTTTTGCGTAAGTTATAATTCCAACTCCATCTGAACATTGCATCTTGCATATTCAGATGGATGAAAAGGCAATTCTTTAAAACCGAGTTTCCTGTATAGATTAATTGCAGGAGTTAATTTTGAGTTACTTTCTAAAAACAATTTTTTTGCCCCAAGGGTTTTTGCTTTTGCTATTACTGCTTCTCCCAATAGGAAGCCGATATGCTTGCCCTGTGATGCTGGATCAACAGCCATTTTTGCAAGTTCATACAAACCCTCATTTACTTTAAGTAATGCGCAACAGCCAACAATCTTACCTTCCAATTCAGCAAAAATAATCTGCCCGCCTTTATCAATAATATACTCCTGTGCATGTTCCAGGGTTTTATGATCCATCTCTTCCATCACAAAATACTTTTTTATCCAGGCATGGTTCAGTGCATAAAAATGTTTCGCATACTCAGGCTTAAAATCAAGAATTTTAACTTCGTTATGTATCATTATTTATCTCCCTGTATTACTTCCTGTATTTCCAGTTCCGGTCTTTACCCTTTGCAACCCATTCCAGGGTAGTAGCAATGCGTCTGTTTCTTGTCGCCTCCGTTTTTGCTTCAGTTATCCATTCAATGTATTCTTTTTTGTGGGAATAGGGAAAATTTTCAAACACATCTTTTGCCTTCCTATTCTTTTCAAGGGCTGATGCAAGTTCCTTTGGAACCACTAACACTTTTTTTATCTTTTCTACTGGTTTTTTGGCTATTACAATTCCTTCATCATTAAGTTTCACCGCTTTCATTATCCATGTGATTAATTGTTTTTCTGAAGGCAGGTCTTTTACAGAAGTAATTTTACCAAGATGCCCCATTGCCGATTCCGTTTTTGCTTCAGCTACAAGTCGTTCATCTATCAGGCTGGCTTTCCAGAAACCAAAGGCACAATGATTTTTAAATGCAGCCATGCTGCACATCATCTTTCCCTTGTAATCAAAATGAGGAAAACCCCATTTCATTTTTTCTTCTGCGGCTGGGCATGCCTTATGAACAACATCCCGGAGGTGTTGTAAGATTGGCTTTGCAAAAACTTGGGCTTTAGAGATGTAAGCATCTATTTGTTTTGATCTTCCAGACATAATGAAACAAAATTGTAAAAAATTAACAAAAATATTTGTTAAGGTAATCTATTATTTTGCATCCCACTTCCTTAATAACTTAAGCACTATTTGTAAATCTTCAGGCATTTCACTTTTACAAATTACTACTTCATTTGTAACCGGGTGATAAAAGTGAAGTTCAGAGGCATGGAGAGTAAGCCTTGTTATAACAGGTTTTTCTTCGCCGGCGGGTTTATAATTTTTTTTTATGGTAGAAAGATAAAAACCAGTTGTGTTGGCATAAGTTTCATCAACCAGCAAGGGATTACCAATAGCGGCTAAATGTACCCGTACCTGGTGAGTTCGTCCGGTCTTAATCTCAACATTAAGCAGAGAAGCATGTTTAAATTCCTCTTCTACCTGGAAATGAGTGAGTGAAGGTTTCCCTTTCGGGTGAGTTACCATCCTGTTCGGTTTTGTAGGGTGGATATTAATAGGAAACCGGACTTGCCCTTCCTTATTCATCATCTTTCCTTGAACAATGGCTTTGTAAAATTTCCTCACATTGTGTTTTTCAAACTGTTCATTTAAGATTTTATGGGCTGAATCGGTTTTTGCAAAACAAACCACTCCGCTTGTGTCTTTATCAATCCTATGTACAACAAACAGTTTCTCATACCTCTTTTCCAGTTTCTTCAGTAAGCTAGGAAGGGCAGCATCCCGCTCGGGAATTACTGCTATGCCCGGAGGTTTATTTACTACAAGCACTGAATTATCTTCATAAATGATTTCTACATGCATTAGACCGTCAAAAAAAGGAAACATTTCAGAATTTTGAAAATTGCCAGAAATACTAATTTTCCGGGCATTTTAACAAATTTAAATATACCTCCAGCGTCAGGCATTCAAGTCCACAGGTGCACTTTGAAGCCCGCTCACAAAAATCAACATTTCATTTTTAACTTTACCGCTTCCCGAACATAACCCGGGTGTTCTAACTCAAATAAAAAGCATGATGGTGCCTTATAACAAGATCAATAATATTACAGGCTGGTTAATATTCTTTGTCGCACTTATTTCTTACACCTTAACCATGGAAGCAAGTGTAAGCTGGTGGGATTGTGGTGAATTTACTGCTGCGGCAGATAAACTTCAGGTGGTTCACCCACCCGGTGCACCTATCTTCCTGATGATAGGAAGGATATTTATTCTCTTTGCATCCTCGCCAGAGAAAGTGCCGGTAATGATGAATTTCTTTTCCGCTCTTTCAACTGCTTTTGCAGTGCTGTTCTGTTTTTGGATCACTACAAGGCTTGCCCGTAAAATAATCATTGGCGATACTGAGGTTACAAAAGCAAACACGGTATTGGTAATGATGGCCGGAATAGTGGGCGGATTAACATGTACGTTCATGGATAGCTGGTGGTTCAGCGCAGTAGAAAGTGAAGTATATGCCCTGGCAACTTTTTTCTTTGCGCTCACATTTTGGGCTATGATAAAATGGGAGGAAAAAGCCAACACTCCGGAGGGTGACCGATGGTTATTATTCATTTTTCTTACCATTGGTTTGAGCATGGGTGTTCACCTACTCAGTTTGCTGGTAATTCCTGCCATGGGTCTTATATATTATTTCAAAAACTATAAATACTCTGTAAAAGGATTTTGGGCAGCACTTGGGGTAAGTTTTCTGGTTTTAGGGATTATACTTTTTGGAGTTATTGATAAACTTATAGCCCTTGCAGCAGGCATTGACAGAACATTTGTGAATGGTTTCGGTTTACCGTTTAACTCGGGAGTTGCCTTTTTCTGCGCACTTCTGCTAGGCGGAACTATTTATCTTACATGGTATGCCACAAAAAAAGGGAAACGTATTGTTTATATCTGTGCAATGAGTTTTCTCATGCTGCTTATTGGCTGGAGTTCAAATGCAATGGTGCTTATCAGGGCCTCAGCTGAGCCGGTTATAAATATGAACGGCATCAATGATGTAAATAGTTTCCTTTCATACCTCCGTCGTGAGCAATACGGCACAAGAGATCTTTTAAAAGGCCCATACTTTACCGCCACCCCGTTAGATATAGAATATACAGGTAAAAAACATTGGGGAAGGATACCGGATGAGAAAGAATATATTGCAATGTCCGATGACTTTAAAATTGTGTATGATATGCCTGATAATGAACTCAGGTCAGCAGGATTAAATGATGCGCAAATAGAGTTACTAAAAGCAAGGAATAAAGAAACGATTTTTCCCCGCATGGGATCATTAGAGCAAAGGCATGAAAACCTTTATTATAATTTTCTCGGTTTAAATACTAAAGCTGAACAGGATGCATACGAGCCGAACATGGCAGATAATATGCGGTATTTCTTTGAGTACCAGATTGGCTACATGTTTTGGCGATACTTCATGTGGAATTTCTCAGGCAGGCAAAATGATGAACAGGGCTATATGCAAGATGGGCAATTGAATGGAAACTGGGTAAGCGGGATAGAAAATGTTGATAAACTCAAAAATTCTCATATTCAAAACCTGACAGATGCCCAGAAAAATGCACCCAGCAGAAATACTTTTTATATGCTACCCTTCATACTCGGTCTTTTAGGCATGGTATACCAACTTCGTAAAGACAGGAACGGGTTTCTTGTTATACTCATGTTTTTCGTCTTTATGGGATTTATGAACCTGATAAATTCTAATGAACCACCGGTTGAACCAAGAGAAAGAGATTACGGCTTAGTGGGTGCTTTTTTTGCATATGCCATTTGGGTGGGTTTTGGTGTTCTGGCATTGTTTGATATTGCAAAAAAGAAAGACACAAAAACCTTTACAGAGTATTTATTATATGCTGGCATAGCCATGCTCATCATGTACTTCATGGGTTTAACTATGTATGACTTAGACAGTTTTATTGTTTACATGGTTTATGTTGGTGCTATAGTAGCTATATTGTCTCTAATTGTTTTAGGGGCGAATAAAATCCTAAAAAGCGATTATGGGCTCGCTGTACTTATTGGTGTACTTTGCCTTATAACCCCGGCACTCATGGCACAGCAGGGTTGGGATGATCATAACCGCAGTAACAGAACTTTCGCACGGGATTTTGCAAGAAATTATCTTGAAAGCTGCCCCCCTAACGCTATCTTGTTTACACAAGGTGATAATGATACATACCCGCTTTGGTATGCACAAGAAGTAGAAGGGATAAGGACGGATATTCGTATTGTAAACCTCAGCCTACTTGGGGTCGACTGGTATATAAATCAGTTGCGACATGCTGCTAATGATGCAGGTAATGTAGATCTTACACTCGGTTACAAAACAATTCTGGGAGATAAAAGAAATTCAATCCGGTCTTACAACAAAAGCAAATATCTGAACAGGACTGTTGATTTGCTGGAAGCTGTAAAATTCATGGGAAGTGATAACCCTGCAGATATGATTTCCGTAAACCGTGGAACTGAAGCTGATAATTACATTCCAACAAGAAAACTCAGTGTATCAGTTGATTCCGCTGCAGTAGCAAACAGTACAATACTTCCTGAAAGCATGAAGGAAGATATAACAAGCTCAATGCCTTTTGATCTCAAACCTTCAACACTTTTGAAGAATGATCTGATGGTGCTTGATATAGTTGCTACAAATATTTCAAGCCGCCCGATTTGTTTTGCAATCACGGTTTCTCCAGATGCATATTTAGGTCTTGAAAAGTATTTTATACAACGCAGTATGGTTTGGCAATTAGTGCCCGTAATGAATGGCGGTACAGGGATGGACCAGGGAGTAAGCCAGGAAGTAATGTACGATCAGTTAGTAACAAATAACATTTTCACCTATGGTGGAATAGAAAAAGGCGATAAGATTAATGTAGAATCATCTTCCCGTGGCAGTGTACTAACAGCGAAGTATATGAACTATCAGAAACTTGCAGGAGATCTAATAGGAGACGCTATGAATGCTGAGCAACAGGCAAAACAAATGTTAGAAAAAGATTCATCCAATAGTGAATTAAAAGAAGTAGCTGACCAACTATTACAAGAAAGTAAAGAGAAAAAAGACAAAGCTGAAAAAACTATGGATATGATGATGGAAAAGTTTCCGGCAAGTAGTTTCCCTTTCGATTATAATATGATTAATGCTGCTAATTATTACCAGCTCATCGGGAATGATAAAAAAATGAAAAATATTATCAATACCCTTACCCCAATTTGCATTGCCGACCTAAATTATTATTATTCTTTAGTGAAGAGCGGTGATTTGACTAATGTGCTGGATGAGGACAAGCAAAATGCAGAAAGGTGTTTGTCAAATGCAATCAACTTGTTAAATAAATCCGGTGATACAGCCGCTGCAGAAAATTACCAGGCAGAGTTCGATGCATTAAGAACGAAATACGGAATACAACATGCGCAAAAACAATTGAATGCGCCAAAGTGAAAATAAATTTTATCACCGGAAAAAATTCGATAACCTCGTTTTCGGGAGGCAGCCTGTACTGGAATTATTGAACAGCGAAAGGCCGGTAGATAAGATAATTTTACAAAACGGGATAGCAGCGGATGTGATCTCTGAAATCAAAAAGTTTGCATACCAAAAAAACATTCCTGTTAAAAATGTTCCTGTTGAAAAACTCAACACTCTCACAGGCGGTGTGCATCAGGGTATTATCGCCTTCACTTCTGAAATAGAATTTGCCAGCATTGAAGATGTGTTGCCGTATGTGATAGAACAAGGCAAAACGCCTCTGCTACTTATATTGGATAGTATTACTGATGTTCGCAATTTCGGGGCGATAGCAAGAACGGCCTATGCTGCAGGCGTTGATGCGATAATAATTTCTACTCATGATGCTGCGCCTGCAAACGCAGAAGCGATGAAAGCAAGCGCCGGGGCATTGGCAAAAATTACTGTTTGTCGGGAAAAAGATTTTCAACAAGCTTTAGATTATCTGCTGCTCAACGGCATACAAATTATTGGTACAGACAGCAACGCAGAAACAAAATGTTCTGCTGCAGATTTTACAATTCCCGTGGCAATAATTCTTGGAAGTGAAGATGAAGGCATAAGTTCATCGCTCAGAAAATACATCAGCACAAATGTTAAACTGCCGATGCAAAAAAAGTTTGATTCTTATAATGTTTCTGTTTCTGCCGGAATGGTATTGTATGAAGTGATGCGGCAGAGAGTATAATAATTGTAACCTGTTTCATGTACACTTCTCTATAATGTGAAATTCTAAAGGAACACTCCAAAGAAATGTAAAAATTTGAAAACGAATGTTTTAGGGAAGAAGTGCTGCAAAGTGTCACTTTCTGACAATTCGCCTCTTTAGGAGTGTTTTTTAGCTTGTTTGCTTTCGGATAGGAATATTTAATGCATTAACTTTATATCTCCTGAATTTTGAAAAATATGAAACAGGCTATTTTTCTTCTCTTTGTATTTATATCCTTATCAGTTTTTTCACAGGCTCCCGGAATAGAATGGCAGAATACGATTGGTGGAGATCAGTACGATTATTTATTTTCAATAGAACAATCTTCTGACAAAGGGTATATACTTGGCGGGCAGTCATATTCTGATACATCTGGTGATAAATTAGATGTTGCTCATGGTATGGATTATTGGATCATAAAAATAGACTCTCTTGGAAATATACAATGGCAAAAAGGATATGGAGGAGGTATTGGTGATGAATTGTTTGAAATAAAGCAAACTCTCGATGGAGGTTATATTGTTGGAGGTCATTCTTATTCTGACGATGATTTTGACAAGGAGGAGTCACCTGTTGGCCCTTTTGGAACAAGTGATTATTGGATATTAAAACTAAATGCAGTTGGTAACATAGAATGGCAGAATACAATAGGTGGTACATCATACGAGTATTTTGAGTCACTTGATATTACATCAGATGGTGGTTATATTCTAGGCGGATGGTCGAACTCTGGTGCTGGAGGAGATAAGACTGAAGGACTTATTGGGAGTTATGACTACTGGATAGTAAAGCTTGACTCAATGGGTAATATACAATGGGATAATACAATTGGGGGACTGCTTGAGGAAAATTTGAATAGTATGCAAGAAACAAATGATGGAGGATTTATTCTTGGCGGTTCTTCTAGTTCCGACATATCAGGGGATAAAACTGAAGATAGTAAAGGAGGTTCAGATTATTGGCTACTTAAGCTTAACTCAGAAGGAGAGATCCAATGGCAAAAAACCATCGGAGGGAATAATTATGATGAGCTACAATATGTTCAGCAAACGTATGATAATGGATATTTTATTGCTGGTTTATCTCTATCGGGCATTTCGGGTGACAAAACTGAAGGAAGTGAGGGCACTGCTGGCTATTGGGTTTTGAAATTAGATAATGATGGTGAAATCGTTTGGCAAAATACTATCATGCCAGGGTATTTTACTACAGCAGAACTAACATCTGACAAGGGTTACATTCTAGGAGGTTATTCTGATGCAGGGATATTTAATGATAAAACAGAGTCCAATTTAGGTGGAATGGATTATTGGGTCATCAAAATTGACAGCTTAGGAAATATTGTCTGGCAAAATACAATAGGAGGCACCGCTGATGACAAATTATTCGATTTAAGTCAAACTTATGATGGAGGTTATATTCTTGCAGGTTATTCTTCTTCGGGAATATCAGTTGACAAAGCAGAAGCTTCAGAAGGCTTAGATGATTATTGGATAATAAAACTTGCATGTGATGAAGGTGCTGTTTTCTACTATGATGCAGATGGGGATGGATTCGGTGATCCTTCATCTACACTAAATACTTGTATTATACCTGCAGATTATGTCCTTAATCAATCAGATTGTGATGATACGAATTCTGCAATTCATCCCGGAGCAGATGAAATATGTAACAGCATGGATGACAATTGCAATGCACTTACCGATGAAGGATTGCCATTATACACATATTACGCAGATACAGATGTTGATGGCTTTGGTGATATAGACAACATAATAGCAATTTGTTTCGAAGTTCCTCCATTAGGTTATGTAATAGATACTACAGATTGTAATGATGCTACTGATTTGATACATCCGGGCGCAGATGAAATTGTTTGTAATGGTATTGATGAAAACTGCAATGGGATATTTGATGAAGGCGTTCCGCTTGTGTATTTTGCAGATGCTGATGGAGATAGTTATGGAGATCCCGATGTATTTTTACTTGCATGTGATCTGCCTGTTGGGTATGTTTCAAATAATTCAGATTGCGATGACGGAAATGAAGATATAAATCCGGATGCGACAGAAATTTGTAATGAACTTGATGACGATTGTGATGGATACATTGATGAGGATTTACTGACAACATATTTTGTTGATGCAGACGAAGATGGTTTTGGTAATTCTGATGCATTTATACTTTCATGTACATTACCGCTAGGATTTACTGAAAATTATTTAGACTGTGATGATTCAAATGAATTTATAAATCCTAGTATAGCAGAAATATGTAATGAAATTGATGACGATTGTGATGGAAGTATTGATGATGAAGTTACTTTATTTACTCTATACATAGACTTCGACGGCGACAACTTCGGAAATGCTTCTATAGATACAACATCATGCTATGCAGATATAACAGGATATATTGCAGACAGTACAGATTGTGATGATACTGACCCTGATATATATCCCGGTGCAACTGAAGTGCTTGATGGCTATGATAATGATTGTGATAAAGACATTGATGAAGGTTTGGTTTCTGTTGATGAATTGAATACTCTTACTTATCAGCTTTTCCCAAATCCAACAGATGGTGAACTTACTCTTCAGTTTGAGAACACATGTAATGAGATAATAAACGTTGACGTATATGATCTGTCAGGCAGAAAAATATTTTCTACAATATGCCATTCTGAAAAAACACTTATTCATCTTCCCGAATCTTTTACAGGGCTTGCTCATGTTTTGATCACATATAAACAGGAAATATTTGAAGAGGCGATAGGGGTATTTTAAATCTCAAAGTTTCGTGTTGTAGTTACAATGAAAGTATCTCTATCAACTTCAGCATACTCGCATTTATTTCCATGTGATGTTTTGTAGCATTAGCGAACGGAGTGAAAACCACTTCATCGTTTATAATTCCTGCCATCACATTTTTCTTCCCTTCCATCAAAGCTTCCACTGCAGCCATGCCCAGCCGGCTACCGAGTAAACGATCCCGCACTGTTGGGTTTCCGCCCCGCTGAATATGCCCGAGTATAGCAACCCTTGTATCATATTCTGTAAATTTTTCATTCACTTTTTTGGCAATGGTGAATGCACCGCCTGCTTCATCATGTTCACTCACTACTACGATGGCGCTGCTTTTATTATGATACCAACCTCTCTCCAAAATAGAAATTAAATTATCAATGTTCGTTTCTGTTTCAGGAATTACAACAGCTTCTGCGCCTCCGCCTATTGCACAATTCAATGCAATAAAACCCGCATCTCTGCCCATCACTTCCACAAAAAATAAACGGTTGTGTGCATCTGCAGTATCCCGAATTTTATCAATAGCTTCCACTGCCGTGTTCACTGCTGTATCAAAACCCAACGTAAAATCTGTCCCGAACAGATCATTGTCAATCGTTCCCGGAATGCCAACGCAGGTGATGCCAAACTCTTCTTCAAAAACTGTTGCGCCTCTGAATGTTCCATCACCACCAATAGCAACAAACCCATCAATGCCTGCAACTTTCAATCGCTCAAAAGCTTTTTGCCTTCCTGCTTTTTCCATGAAACGTTTACTTCTTGCAGTTTTCAATATCGTTCCGCCCCGCTGAATAATGTTGCTCACATCATGGCTTTGCATTTTGTAAAAATCGCCATCAATCATTCCTTCATACCCCCGGTTTATGCCATACACTTCAAGCCCGTGATAAATGGCTGTGCGCACAACAGCCCGCACTGCGGCGTTCATTCCCGGGCTGTCGCCGCCGCTTGTCATTACTCCTATTCTTTTTACTGCTGACATTATTTCTTTTCTTATGTTGCAAATTTAAATGTTGCAAACTATATCTTTCACAGGATTTCACTGATACATTGAAGCTATTATCTTTACACAAATTTTTTTGCTTGGAAACTGCACATAAAATTGATTTTAATGATACTGAAATAGCCTTCTCAGGTAGAAGCAATAAGGAATTGCAATGGGAATACTGGCTGTTTAAGCTCATGAATAACCCGGGGCTGACGAGCATATTTGCAAAAGCAGCAGAGTTATCTATCCGCCTTCACCTTCCTGTAAAATGGATGATAAAAAAAACAGTATACGAACAGTTTTGCGGCGGCGAATCTTTGAAAGAAATACTGCCTGTTATAAATAAACTGGAAAAATTTCATATCGGAGCCATTATTGATTATGGTGTAGAGGGAAAAGAAACAGAAGAAGATTTTGAGAAAACAAAGAATGAACTGATAAATATTTTACAATTTGCGAAAGGGAAAAAAAACCCGTCAAGCGGACGGGCAAGTATCCCCTTTATCAGTTGTAAAGTAACCGGGCTCACGGAATTTTCTTTGTTGGAAAAAATGAGCATGGATGCTTTGCTGACTGATGAAGAAAAAAAGAAAAGTGAAAAACTCTATCAGCGCATGTATGAAATTACGCAAGCGGCTGCTGATGCAGGAGTAGGATTGTTTGTTGATGCAGAGGAAAGCTGGATACAGCAGGCGATAGATGAGTTGGTGATAAAATTGAGCAGGGAATTCAATAAAGAAAATGCAGTAGTGTTTCATACTGCACAACTTTACAGACATGATCGGCTGGCGTTTTGTAAAACTGTTTTGAACGATGCCATCATGCATAATTATATTTTGGGATTAAAACCTGTGCGGGGCGCTTACATGGAAAAAGAGAGAAAACGAGCTGTAGAAAAAAATTATCCTTCACCTATTCAGCCTGATAAAGAAAGCACTGACAGGGATTATGATGCAGCTATGCAGCTTTGCCTTGAAAATTATTTGCGCATTTCCTTTTGCGCAGCTACGCATAATGAGAAAAGTAGCTTGTTGTTGGCTGAAGAAATGCAGAAACGCAACATCCCGAAAGATCACCCGCATATTTATTTCTCGCAACTCTACGGCATGAGTGATCAGATCACTTTTAATCTTGCCAAGGCAGGATATAACACTGCAAAATATCTTCCTTACGGCCCGGTGAAAGATGTAATACCCTATTTAATTAGAAGGGCAAATGAAAACACCAGCGTAAGCGGGCAAATGAGCCGGGAGCTGAGTTTAATAGATAAAGAGATGAAGAGGAGGAAGGGCTAATGTGTGAACGAAAATAATTAGTGAACAGTAATAAATTTTATTCTATGGATATTTATGTAGGAAGTATTCCCTTTAAAATGAAAGAAGCGGAATTGAAGCAAATTTTTGAAAAACATGGCACAGTTGATTCTGTTAAGATCATTATTGATAAAATTACCCGGCAAAATAAAGGCTTCGCATTTGTTTCTATGCCTGAAGATAAAGAAGCACACAATGCAATAGAAGCTTTAAATGGTAAAGAGTTGTTGGGAAGAAAAATTATTGTTTCGCAGGCGGAGGGAAGGGAGAATAATAGATGAGTTATAAATGCATTATTCTTTTTGCCGAATTATTGCTAGTTGATTTTTTTGGTGATTAAAATCACTGCTTGCATAAACCTTCTCTTTTGTAACTTTGTTACAATTACAACTTAAAAAGACAACATGCCTTTCTACAGCAAGCTCGGACAGATACCTGCAAAACGACACACACAATTCCGCAAACCGGACGGCACTCTGTATCATGAAGAATTATTTTCTACCGAAGGGTTTTCAAATACTTACTCTTTGTTATATCATCTATATCCACCAACAAAAATTAAACAAGTAGGCGAGGCATATTCTGTGGAACCGAAAGTTGTGTTGTCGAAACAATTAAAACACAGAAGTTTGCATGGGTTTAAAATTAAACCGGAAGATGATTTTCTGGAAAGCAGAAAAGCTGTGCTTGTAAACAGTGATCTGCATATTTCTCTTGCTGCTCCCCGTAAAAGCATGGCGGATTATTTCTATAAAAACGTTGATGCAGATGAACTGATCTTTTGCCATGAAGGCAGCGGCGCAGTAAAAACCATGTACGGCGAAATTAATTTTGAGTACGGAGATTATGTGATCATCCCGAGAGGAACTTTGTATCAGATACATTTTAATGATGAAAAGAACAGGCTGTTTATTGTTGAATCATTTTCGCCCATTGTTTTTCCGAAAAGATATTTGAACAGTGTTGGGCAATTGATGGAACATGCGCCGTTTTGTGAACGGGATATCAAGACACCATTGAATTTAAAAACTTACGATGAGCAAGGCGATTTCTTTTTTAAAATAAAAAAACAGGGCATCATCTATCCCTATCATTATGCAAATCACCCGTTTGATCTTGTTGGCTGGGATGGTTTTGTTTACCCCTGGGCTTTTAGCATTCACAACTTTGAACCGATAACCGGAAGAGTGCATCAACCGCCCCCTGTTCATCAAACCTTTGAGGCAAGAAATTTTGTTGTATGCAGTTTCTGCCCCAGGTTATTTGATTATCACCCTCTGGCAATTCCGGCGCCTTACAATCACAGCA